>NZ_CAJMXD010000083.1:0-9331 GCF_905219685.1 Barnesiella sp. CU968 | reverse complement strand
GGGCACTTCTACAATTTTGAATTTCTTGAAATGAGTCTTGAACTTCATTTCTATCTGGAAAGCATACCCCTTGAACTTGATTCTGTCAAGGTTTATTTCTTCAAGCACACGCCGGCGATAACAAACGAATCCTGCCGTGGCATCGCGGAGTTTCATGCCCGTTATCATCCTAACGTAGACTGAGGCGAAATAAGACATAAGAACACGTCCCATGGGCCAGTTCACAACGTTCACCCCCGACACATATCGCGAGCCTATCGCCATATCGGCGCCATTGTCTTTGCAGGCATGATACAGTCTGGGAAGGTCATCCGGATTGTGTGAGAAATCGGCATCCATCTCAATCATATACTGATAGCCACGAGATAATGCCCATTTGAAACCATGTATGTATGCTGTGCCGAGTCCGAGTTTGCCGGTGCGACATTCCATATTTACCCTGCCGGGATATTGCTCTATCTTCTTTCTGACCGCATTCTGTGTGCCATCGGGCGATGCATCGTCAATCACGAGAATATCGAATCCATCGGGCAATGCAAGCACCGCGTCGATGATATTTGAGATATTCTCTATTTCGTTATATGTTGGAATAATTACAAGAACGTCGCTCATGTTTTAAAGGAAATTGTTCTTTGCAAAATTAATAAAATCATGCTATTCTCAAAAGAGAATTTTCATTTAAAACAGAGATATTTTCAATGCGCTTGTTTATATACAGTGCGGGATGATAGGATTCCTTGCTGTATCTCAGGCTTTCATCACCCATGTCTTCTTCACGGTTGAGGAAAATCACGTCAGGATGATTTTTATTTATCTCACGGCTCATGAAAGATGCAAGAGCCTGATACACCCCGCGATATGTTATGTCGCCCTTCTCTACATGGCAGAAAAACGTGTCTCCGATTTTCTCGCCGAAAGTGTATCCGATGATTTTGCCACCGATTTTCAGGACGATTCCTTCAAAGGGGTATGAATGGAAATCTTCAAGAACCCCTAATGTCTGACAGTTCTCATACAGACATAATTCAGAATCGTCATGCTCCGACATGAATTTCTTCGTAAAATCGGAAACCTCCCGCAGATTTGCTTCGGAAAGAGACTCTATTGAGAGATTATCGTAATTATTAATAAAATAGTTGAGGTGATTTCTCTTTTTTTCCATTTTCTTTCCCGAGAAATGCAGGAATCGTTCAATCGGATAGAGATATTCCCGGAGGCTCATATCAAAGGAATCTGTCGTTTCCTCATCAATACTCGTTTCAGACTCTAAGGGAATCAGCGCGCAGGAGTCGGGAGAGTTCCGGCAATCCTCACGTATAAGTCTCATCCATATTTCCTGAGGAAGGCATCCTGATGGTTGGTAATATATGTTTCTTCCGGCAATAGGATCGTATCCTTTGATAAACAGAGTGTCGCCGCAGACAGCATATCTGTAACCATAGAAATCCGACCACATCAGCGTGCCGCCTATCGAGAAATCGCACGAGCGGGATGGAAATCTTGTGAAATACTTCATTAATAACGGTATATCAGCTTTTGTGACAGGCTTGAAATCCAGCCTGTCATGATCTGTATCTATGTCCAAAGTGTTTTTCATCTGTAGTGGAATTTTTTTTAAGTTAAACACCGTGGCGGCAAAATAGGTTCTGTTTGCATTTTTTTTTGTATTTTTGCAATATATGTTTATCCGCAGTGCCGGATAGGTCATAAACGTTATATGATTTTTAGATGTTGAAAGTATTGAAATTTGGTGGCACATCTGTTGGTACTGTCGAAAGTCTCCGCAATGTGAAAGCCATAGTCGAAGGGCTTGAGATCCCTGCGATAGTGGTCGTTTCGGCACTTGGTGGCTTGACCGACAGGCTTATAGCTACTGCCAAATCAGCCTCGGAAGGTAAGGAGGACTATACGGATGAAATGAAAGTGATCCGTAAGCGTCATTATGATATAATATCCGCTTTGGTTCCGGAAGAGAGGAAAGCGGAGGTTCTTGCGAAAGTCGATGAATTGCTTGACCAGCTCGAAGAGCGTTACAAAGGGCTGACACTGATACGGCTTTTACCGGAACGCACTCTGGCTGAGGTCGTGAGTTTCGGAGAGCGGATGTCTTCAGTGATAGTAGCCGCAATGCTTGAAAATGCAATTCATCACAATTCACTTGATTTCATCAAGACAGAAAAGTGGTTCAACCGCAACATAGCTGACCGGGGATTGACGGAGAAATTGATAAAAGAAGAATTCGCGCTGCCGTTAGAGCGACATGCTGTTGCAGGCGGGTTTATTTCGACTGACCGCAACACCGGAGAAATCACGAACCTCGGCAGGGGGGGGAGTGATTACACCGCTGCTCTGATAGCCGCCGCTCTTGATGCCGATCTTCTGGAGATCTGGACAGATGTGGATGGTTTTCTGACTTCCGACCCAAGGATAATAAAAGAGGCGGCAATCATACCGAGCATGTCGTTTGTCGAAAGTATGGAATTATGTTCTTTCGGAGCCAAAGTCATCTATCCACCGACGATATATCCCGTGTTTCACAAGAATATACCTATAAAGATACTTAACACGTTCAATCCTACAGCACCGGGAACACTCATTTCTGACAACGCACCCGGAAAGGGGAAGGCGAGAGGTGTGTCATCGCTCAACAGCACATCAATGATATCCATGTCAGGTCCGTTGGCATCTAATGTTGCTGAGATAAACTCCCGTGCCTACAATGCGATGGCAAGGAACGGAATCAGTGTGTTTCTGGTCGCTCAGCCATCGGAAGAAAAAACATTCTCGATTGCTATGCCGCAGTCGGATGGTGAGAAAGCACTGGAGCAGCTGAAACTTGAGTTCTCTCCTGAAATTCAGTCGGGAGAGCTTCTTTCGATTGAAAAGACCGACNATCTGTCTGTCATTGCGGTTGTAGGCGAAGGCATAAAAACAGCAAAGGGACTCGGAGCGCGTATCGTCGAGACGCTGCGCGGTGCGGATGTCGATGTAAAAGCGATCTCGGAAGGTGCGTCAGACACGACTGTAGCCGTAGTGCTTGAGAGTGCTAAAGTTCGTGAGGGACTGAACCTTATCCATTCACTCTGTTTTGTATCTTGATATATTTATTAAAATCGTATGGTTATGGAAATAAAGAATATCAAATATGAGATAAGCAACGAGAATCCGCACAAATGTCCTGCGACAGATGTGCCGGAATATGCTTTTATAGGAAGATCCAATGTTGGCAAATCGTCTCTTATCAATATGCTCGGCAGAAGCAAAAGTCTTGCCAAAACCTCGCAGAAACCGGGAAAAACGTTGCTTATCAATCATTTCAAGGTTGATAACGGTGAATGGTATCTTGTTGACCTTCCCGGATACGGCTATGCAGCCAGAGGAAAAGAGCAGAGGGAGAAACTTTCAAAAATTATCAAAGGTTATATACTTGAGCGCGCGCAGCTGACATCCCTTTTTGTGCTAATTGACATCAGACATGAGCCACAGAAAGTCGACATTGAGTTTCTTGACTGGCTCGGGGATAATGGAGTTCCATTTTCGATCATATTCACAAAGGCAGACAAGCTCGGTCCTGTGGCTGGTCAGCGGAATGTGGAGGCATATAAAAAAGAGCTTCTGAAAAGATGGGAAGAACTGCCGCCTGTGTTTGTGACATCTTCCGAAAAGGGGACAGGACGGCAGGAGTTGCTTGATTATATATATTCAATAAATCAGGAAATAAGTAAAACGGAATAAAATTTCGGTATTATGTCTAACCTGTTAATGAACAAAGATCAGATTTTAAGAAGTAATGACAAAAAGGCGGAGCTGATACGTTTTATTGCAGTAGGCGGTTTTGCGACAGTGCTTCAATATGGGATGTACATAGTGTTTCTCATGGCTGTCGGAACAACAGCCGTTGTTTCCACACTGATCAGTTATGCGATAAGTTTCATTGCGAATTTCTTTCTTTCAAGCTATTTCACGTTCAGGAGCAATCCGAATGCGAAGAAGGGTCTTGCATTCACCCTGAGTCATCTTATAAATATGGGCATGCAGACCGGATTGGTTGCCATATTCAAAGGTGTCGTAGGTCCGACACTGGCGTTGTTGCCGGCATTGGCAATATGCGTGCCCGTGAATTTCATCCTTGTAAGATATGCGTTTACCGCTAAAATATTTCAAGGAAGTATAAAAAAGAAAAAAGTGTAATCTTTTTCTTTGAGTATCTTGTATAAATAGTTGAACATAGTTAAGTAAACCAAGTCAAAATATGGAAAAAGTGGCATTTGCAAGTGATCACGCAGGCTATGAACTTAAAGAAGTGATCAAGAAATATATGGAGGGAAAAGGGTATGAGGTCGTTGATTTCGGCACGGACAGTGAGGAATCATGCGATTATGCCGATTATGCCCATCCCGCCGCTTCCGCAGTGGAGAAAGGTGAATGTTCGTTCGGAATCGCCATGTGTGGTTCGGGCAACGGAATAGGGATGACGTTAAACAAGCACCAGGGCATTCGCGCCGCACTCGCCTGGATGGAAGATCTGGCAGATCTTGCCAAGCGTCATAACAATGCCAATTTTCTTGTCTTGCCAGCCCGATTCATATCGGAGTTTCTNGCAAAGAGTATAGTCGATGCGTATCTCGCTGCTCCATTTGAGGGTGGTCGTCATCAGCGCAGAATAGACAAAATGCCTCTGTGACATATGGATTGCAGCAATGTGTTTCGNATCTGTCTTAGCGGTCTGAGGTTTAATTCCCGGATAGGGGTTTATGATCAGGAGCGAAAGGTAGGAAACGAATATGTAGTTGATGTTACAGTAAGCTACGATGCCGCGTTATTCAAAGAGGAGGATTTGTCAACATCTGTTTCGTATGCCGACATATATGAAGAGATAAAAATGGAGATGCATAGAGAACGCAGATTGCTTGAGTCTGTAGCGTTGTCTATATCTCAAAGAATATCAGGTCGTTGGAGTTTTGTAGATGAAATAATTGTAAGGATTGTTAAGACAGCTCCTCCAATCAACGGCATTGTGGGTGATTGCGGAATAGAATATTTTTGGAAAAAAAGTTAAGAAATATTTGGCGGAATCATGAAAAAGTATTAATTTTGCAATCGCAAATCGGAAATAATCCGCACGCGGAANGGTTCGTTAGCTCAATTGAATAGAGCATCTGACTACGGATCAGAAGGTTGCAGGTTTGAATCCTGCACGAATCACAGAATGGCTCCTTAGCTCAATTGATTAGAGCATCTGACTACGGATCAGAAGGTTGCAGGTTTGAATCCTGCAGGAGTCACAAAAGGAGGTGTTATCACCTCCTTTTTTTATTGTTTACATCTCCTGTATGCCATAAGACTATTCAGATGGATTTTTCTCCGCTACGATACGTCTTCCCGGTGTGGTGTTGATGATGAGCGGTACAGTTTCGGCTGTCACCATACTTGTATCAAGACCGAAAGCTTCCTGATCGGTAATGCCGATGCGGCGAAGATACTGGTGCATTCGCATGATAAACGCTGCAGTGCGGGGACAACTGCTCGAAGGAGAGAAGATGCGTCGTATTATGATGAATCTGAAGTCTCCGGCAATTCCTCTTTCTCTCAGTGAGGTATAACCGCTCCTGAGATCTACTTTCCCCTCTTTTACAAGGTCCTCTATGACCTGTCTTAGATATACGTTTATCTTGGGTTGTACTCTGAAGCCAAGATACATGTCGATTCGGTATATAGTCTCCGGCACAATCACTTTTGCGGAATATTCAAGAGTTTCGGGTTCGTCAACATGTGTCACATGAACGAACCAGTAATGGTCTGCCCGTTTCGGCTGTTTGTTGATTATCGAATATATAACTTTACTTTCTATATTTTTGTCATCGGATGTCTGGACCAGATAAACGAGATTCGAAGCGAATTTCGGAATCTCATGGTCATTCTTTATGTCGACTATTATCTCTTTTGCCTTGCCTATGTCGTAATACTGGACATATGAGGTTCTAAGCCTTATCGCTTTGTTCCATATAATCATGACTGTAGCCACAATGCCGGCAATCAGGATGCTGAACCATCCGCCATGTGTGAATTTGAAAATATTGGCGATAAAGAATACACCCTCTATGATACCGAAGAAAATAATGAAAGCCGAACATATCACAATATTTACATTCAGGCTGTGCAGATAGAAGGTCAGGAGCACAGTCGTCATTAGCATGGTGATAGTTATCGCAAGACCATATGCCGCCTCCATGTGGCTTGAATCACGGAAAATAAGTACTGTCAGCAGACATCCCGCCAGCAGAGCCCAGTTGACAGCCGGAATATATAATTGTCCCTTTTCACGAGATGGGTACTTAATCTTGAGTTTGGGCCATAATACGAGGTTCATTGCTTCCGAGAAAATCGTGAACGACCCGCTCAGCAATGCCTGACTGGCAATAATGGCGGCACCTGTAGACATTATCACCCCGATAAAGGTAAACCATTCGGGCATAATTCCGTAGAACGGGTTGATTCCTGCGTCTTTTGGGGATGAAAGGAGCCATGCTCCCTGTCCGAGATAATTGAGAATCAGCATTATTTTTACGAATATCCAGCTGACGGATATATTCTTGCGCCCGCAATGTCCGAGATCGGAGTATAATGCTTCAGCTCCTGTCGTGCACAGGAATACCGCGCCAAGAATAAGAAACCATTCGGGGTTGGTGCACAATAACTTGATTGCCCACCAGGGGTTGAATGCCTTGAATATTCCCGGGCACAGGTGTATGTTGAGAGAACCTAATGTGCCAAGCATCAGAAACCATAATAACATGAACGGTCCGAAAAACTTGCCGATTTTACCGGTTCCCATCTGCTGCATTATGAAAATGAATAGAATGATCAATGTCACAATAGGGATTATAGGGACATGAGGCATTACGATTTCAAGACCTTCTATTGCGGAGGTGACGGTCACAGCCGGTGTTATTACACCGTCGGCAACCAGTGCGGCTGCACCGATGGCGGCTACTATCCATAGCTTCTTTCCGTATTTTTTTCTAAGCAATGCGAATAATGCGAGAATGCCGCCCTCTCCTTTATTGTCGGCTCTTAAGGCAAGCAATACGTATTTTATTGTAGTCTGCAATGTCAGAGTCCAGATAACGCAGGATACAGCTCCGATGATATATTCGGGAGAGTAGTCAGGTGTCACGCTCTCAATTGCCTTCATGACATAAAGGGGGGACGTGCCTATGTCTCCGAACACGATGCCCAGAGTCACAAGAAGTCCCGCCATGCTGAGGCGCTTTAACGAAGATTTGTCATTTATAGTCGAATTCATGTTTATATAACAATCAAAACAACCAAATTATTGCAAAATATTTTTTTAATCCGGCATGTGCCGTTTTCTGATATATTTTCGTATATTTGCGTTCGTATCTCCGTGATTCATCAAATTGTTCTTATAAACATATTTCCTTATTCCGGTTTTTCCCTATGCCTTATATGTCAT
Organism: Barnesiella sp. CU968; assembly: GCF_905219685.1. Classification (NCBI taxonomy): domain Bacteria; kingdom Pseudomonadati; phylum Bacteroidota; class Bacteroidia; order Bacteroidales; family Barnesiellaceae; genus Barnesiella; species Barnesiella sp. CU968. The sequence goes on along the minus strand of NZ_CAJMXD010000083.1, from coordinate 1,854 downwards.
ATCGTTTTTCATTAATGTCCGCGATATTTCTTATTATATGCGTTATCCCCTTCACGGGAATATGCGCTGCGGATAACTCTGTCGAAGTGCGTGCCATACTGGCAGAAGCGTCTTCTGTTCTCGAAAGCGATCCCAAGAGGGCATCCGGACTTGCCAACAGAGCGTTGAAACTATGTGATACCGCTCATCCTGATTCTGCTACGATAGCGGCTACTGTAATGTATGGAGAGGCAGAGCAGCTTCTCGGCAATTTTGATCTCAGCATACACATTCTTTATGATGCGGAAGGTCTCATTAAAGATGGGGACACGCAATGGAAGGCAAGGCTATATAAGCTACAGGGGAGAGTTTTCAGCAAATTGGGTGATTATCAGAAATCCGCGGAACTCAATGACCGTGCCACTTCCATGTTCAGGGCATCTGGGGATTCTGCACTTGTGGCAGACTGTTACAATGAGCGCGGAGTCATGTTGCTCAATCTTCATGAATATGTGATTGCAGAGCATTTCTTCCGCAGGGCACTTGAAATAAACAGAAAGCTCAAGAATCTTAAAGGTATCGCAAAGAATCTCAACAGCATGTGTCTGTATTCCGGAGACTCCAATGAGAAACTCGGAATGATTGAAGAGGCGATAGCAATCAATAAACATCTCGGCAACAACTGGGCTCTTGGCGAAAATTTCAACAATAAGGGAAAACAGCTTTATTATGCCAGAAGACCGGATGATGCAAAAACTGCGCTTGCTCAGGCAAAAGTTTACATAGACAGTATCGAAGCCAAAGAACTTCTTTGTGACAATTATGAGTATCTTTCGATGGTATATGCGATGAAAGGGGATTACCGCAAGGCATACGAATATCTCGGAATGATGTCGGATCTTTCCACTCAATTGCAGAAAAACAATCGCCTCCGGGACACAGAACTTGATCTGTCGCGGAAAAAATTCGAAGACCAGAGGATTGCCATAGACAAGCAGGAGCAGGAATACAAGATAGAGTTGCTGACAAGAAACATCATTCTGCTTGTAACATTTATAGTTCTCTGTGCGGTGTGTCTTTTGCTTTATTATATCAAGAACCGCCATAAAAAGAATCTTCAGCTTATAGAAACCCGCCATAAACTTGAGATGTCGGCAAAGGAGGTTGATTCTCTTAAAGTGCGTCAACAGCAGCTTGAACTTGAGAACGCCCAGACCCTCCTTGAGTCAAACCGCAGGGAACTTACCGGATTCGCAGCTTTCCTCAAAAGTCGAAACGAGATAATGGATAAGATAAAGGAGATGATAAAGGAAGGTTATAAGATGGATTCCTCATTGATAGGGGCGCACCTTAAGAAAATAAATGCCTTTATCACGACTAACTGTACGAATGATAAAAACGGTACGACATTTCTGTTGAATGTAGAAGAGAGAAACAAAGACTTTCTGATGCGACTCATTGAAAAACACCCTTCGCTTACCAAGGGAGAACGCAATCTCGCATTGCTTATCAGAGGAAAATTGTCGACAAAAGAAATCTCTCTTCTGCTCGGTCTTGAGCCGCGTACTGTAAATATGAACCGCTATCGACTTAGAAAATCCTTGGCGCTGAATCAGGAATACAGCCTTGAAGAATATCTTAGAAACGTTTGAAAACGAGATGTCGCCGGATTTGTGTAAAATAGGTGCCCTGTATACATTGGTTTTTATATAAAGTCCTGATAATAAAAGGTGAACTAATTCTGATTGTAGACAAACATAACTGCTTGCTTTTAGAATTGTAGATAGTTTTTAGATTGAATTTTTTTCACTAGTGTCTCTTAAAAAGTGTTAATCAAATTCGAGGTCAAGAGTTGGATGGCAATTTGCTATTTGT
>NZ_CAJMXD010000082.1:0-9334 GCF_905219685.1 Barnesiella sp. CU968 | reverse complement strand
CTCCCATAAAACATGAAAACAATCTCCTACAACAGACCGGTTGAAGTAACCGGAGAATACGATGTCTTGGTCGCCGGTGCCGGTCCGGCGGGCATATGCGCCGCCGTGGCAGCCGCAAGAGAAGGTTCCAGAGTGGCGCTTATAGAAAGATACGGCGTGGTCGGCGGCAACCTGACCACAGGCTATGTCGGTCCTGTGCTCGGCATGGTCGGCAAAGGAACCATGCGCGACGAGATAGTGAAGATACTTGAGATTCCCGACAACGACATGATCGGAGAGACCGGTAAAGCGCATGATTTCGAAAAAGCCAAACTCACTCTCTCTGAGTTTGTGAATCATCCCGGCATTGATGTATATCTACAGAGTTCGGTATATGATGTCGTAAAGGAGGGTGACAAAGTGACGGGACTGATTCTCGCCACCAATGAGGGACGCATGGCGCTTCTTGCACCTGTGACCATCGACTGCACCGGCGACGCGATTGTCTCAACTCTTGCGGGCGCGCATATCGAGAAAGGTCGCGAAGACGGACTCATGCAGCCAGTAACCCTTGAGTTCACAATCGACAACGTTGACGAAACCTGTGCTGTGACATGCATAGGCGATGTCGACAATGTGGAGATGAACGGCGAAAGATTCCTTGATTTCTGCAAGCGTTGTGCCGATGAAGGGAAACTTCCGGAGCATCTGGCGGCTGTGCGTCTGCATCCTACCGTTAAGAAGGGGCAGCGCCAGGTCAACACTACCCAGGCGAACCGCGTGGATATCACCAAAGTCCGTGAAATCTTCCCTGCGGATCTTGAGCTCAGACGCCAGATAGCGTTGCTGATGGATTTCTTCCATCAGAATCTTCCCGGCTATGAAAACTGCAAATGCATCGGCAGCGGCACAACCACGGGTGTGCGCGAGACACGCCGCGTAATGGGTGACTACCTGCTTACCGCCGAAGATATGGTGGAGGGGAGGAAATTCCCCGATGTAGCTGTCCATGAATCTGAGTTTATTGTAGACATACATAATCCCGAGGGTGCAGGCCAGGCTGAAGACAAGATACAGTATGTGATTCCGTATGACATACCGTACCGCTGTTTCCTTCCAAAAGGTGTGGAAGGACTGCTTGTTGCCGGACGTTGTATCTCGGGCACCCACCGCGCCCATGCTTCCTACCGCGTGATGTCCATTTGCATGGCTATGGGTGAGGCGGCAGGAACAGCCGCAGCCCTCTGCGCGAAGGAACTCAGGACTCCGCGTGAACTTCAGGTGAAAGAACTTCAGAACGCATTGACCGCTAAAGGGATTGAATTATGGCAAGAATAAAACAGGAAAGAGAGATACCGGTTGTTGCCGGTTATGACGTTGTTGTATGCGGCGGCGGACCGGGTGGAATAATCGCCGCCCTGGCTTCGGCACGCGAAGGCGCCAAGACTTGTATTATCGAGCGTTACGGTTTTCTCGGCGGTATGGCGACCGCAGGACTTGTCGCACCGATAAGTGTGTTCAATTACAACGGCAGACGCATAATCGACGGTCTGCCGTGGGAGTTTGTGGAACGACTCGCCGCTATCGGCGGAGCACGGGAGGAGAAACCTCTCGGCAACATCACATTCTCCCCCGAGAAATACAAGCTTGTGGCGCAGCGTATGCTCAAGGAAGCCGGAGTCGACATATATTTCCACTCCTATATAACCGGAGCGGAATATGAGAAAGACCCGGATGGAAACAGCCGTATCAGGTATGTCATCATAGACAACAAGAACGGTGCTGAAGCGATTGCCGGGCGGTATTTCATAGATGCCACAGGCGACAGCGATCTTGCCGCGATGGCGGGGGTTCCGATGCAGCCGGTGCCGGAACAGCTCCAGCCCGCGTCGCTGATATTCATGCTTTCGGGTGTGGATACAGATGCACTCCCGATGATACGTCATTCACAACAGGGTGTGAACTATCATGACCTCATGATACGCGACCTATTCACAAAACTGCGCGAGGAGGGCACGGAAGATGTTCCGATGTTCGGCGGTCCATGGTATTGCGGCATACTCGCCGACGGTATTGTGCTCGTGAACATGACCCGCCATTTCGCAGACATGACCGACAACCGCGTTGCCGGAGAGATGGAATGCCTTTTGCGTGAGAACGCCCACAGATACACGGAACTGCTGCGGAAATATATACCTGCTTTCAAGAACGCGGAACTCATAGCCACGGCTCCGATGACCGGCATTCGCGAGACACGACGTATTCTCGGTGCCCACACCCTTACAGGTGAGGAATACCTTGAGGCAATCGACTTCCCCGATTCTGTCGCCAGAGGGTGCCATCCGGTCGACATCCATTCGGCAAACAGCACGAGCCAGCGTTGCCAGTTCATGAAAGACGCCGGATTTGTGCCTTACCGTTCCCTCTATGCTCCGTCCTTCCCCAACCTTCTTGTGGCAGGACGAAATTTCTCCGCCGATGAAGTCGCATCGGCATCGGTGCGCGTGCAGGCATCGGTAATGGGTCTCGGCCAGGCTGCCGGCACAGCCGCCGCCATTGCCGCAAAGGGCAACACCGGCGTAGACAAGGTCAACACCGATACACTGCGCGCAAGATTACTGGAGCTTGGCGCCAACCTCAGCAACTGAGATTTGTCAGAACCTGTTTAGTCCTTAAAAACTATAGATTGTGTGTAAGATAGTTGTAATAGGAAGCACCAACACCGACATGACCATCCAGACCGATGTTCTCCCCCAAGTGGGAGACATCGTGGCGGGTGGCAGGTTCAGGATATGTCCAGGCGGGAAAGGTGCCAACGAAGCGATAGCTGCCTCTCGCCTTGGAGGCTCGGTGAGCCTTATAACCAAAACCGGAAATGACCTCTTCGGACGGCAGGCGAAACAGATGTTTTCTTCAGAAGGAATACGCACTGACTACATCTTCTCGGATGCCAACAACCCTTCGGGTGTCGCTCTGATAATGGTCAACAACGCCGGTGAGAAATATATCTCGCTGGCACAGGGGAGCATCACCACTCTTTCGCTTGAAGAGATAGACAAGACTCGAAGCGAGATAATGGACGCTAAAGTTCTGCTGATCGAACTTGAGACACCGATAGAGACTGCTCTTTACGCCGCACGCATCGCTTCCGAAAGCGGTGTGCCGGTGATTATCAACCCATCTCCACAGCAGACGCTTCCCGATGAGCTTTTCAGTCTGGCTTCCATCATGATTCCCAACCGTAGCGAGGCTTCAAAGCTCACAGGCGTTGATGTGAATGATTTCGATTCGGCAGAAGAGGCAGCAAGAAAACTTGCGGACAAAGGAGTTGAAACGGTTATCATAACGATGGGACACCGTGGCGCGCTGATGCTGCGGGACGAAGAGACTCATATCATCGAAGCCTTTGACGCGGATGTCAAGGACACTTCCGGAGCGGGCGATGTGTTCTGTGCGGCGGTATGTGTGGCGATAAGCGAGAACAAAGACCTTCTTTCCGCCATGAAAATGGCAAGTGCGGCAGCCGCTCTGCAGGTTTCGCGCGACGGCATGATGGATGCCATACCCTACCGCTATGAAGTGGAAAGGCTCCTTACCCCCCCGATGCGCCTAACAAACTGATTTAGAATATATTATAAAAAATCAATACCGAATACCTGACTCCAGATTCCTGCGTAGTGTCTCCCCGAAAGACGTGCGAAGAATCTCGGATTCTATCCAGGCTGAGAAATCGAAAATCTTCAGAAGCTGCGCTTCGAACACATCCTGACGGATGTCGTCGAGGCGCGGCTTTATCTTTCCCCATATCTGTTCGCGCTTCTGCGTGGACATGAGCGCATACGAACTCTTCCCTACCACATCGAGTATAAGCGACTCCATCCTGTAAGCTTTGCCGGACTTGGCAATCTCGCGTTTTATAGACCGCGATTCTGAATAGATATAATCGGAGTCATTCATCTTGTGATGAATGATAAGACCGGTTATGCGCAGGATACGGTGGATAGGGAGATCACATGTCTTGTTGAGCATGGCAAGCACAAGTGTCTTTCTTGCCCGTCTGTAATCTTTGAGACCAATATGCACCAGAGCCACATACAGTGAAATCTTGGATTCAAGCACAGGGTTCAGTTTCTCTATCAAGGAAGGCTGAAGCTCCTCGCTTCTGTCGATGAATTCTTTCGCTTTGTGAAACTCTCCCCTGTCGAGAAGCAGCAACAACCGGTACAGCCCTGCAAGTGCGCTGATGTGCATCATCACCATCTGCGACGGATGACTTATAGCCGCCAGACGCTCGATAAACACAGGTATCTGGTCATATCTGCCCGTTTCGCGCAAATTCTCGAGCATATTCTCGATTATGGCAAGGTAGAAAAGCGGATTCCCGATAGCCGGATACTCGGTTATGAGTCTGTTGAGCTGCATGAGGACATCCGAGGCAGACTGCTCGTCACCGACCGCCATCAGGAATGCCGACTGAAACAGAAGATGATGTTTCTGCGCCTCGAAACTCGTAGAGGCTTTCCTCACGAGATTCTGCTCGGTGAAGACAAGGTCGTTGAGCGATGTTTTCTGACTCGATGTGCGCACGGAACCCTTGAAGATGATACGGTGCGTCAACAGCTCGTACAACGCCGACTGTTCGTATAGATTGCCAAGATTGGACAAGGCTGTGTTAAGGCTGTAATGTCTGTTGATGAGGTCTTCTTCCGATATATCCGGCATGTTGAGATAATGCAGATAATCAAGTTCCAGCCGGGAAGCCATTATCAGCGCCTCGTTTTTCTCAAGTGCGGCGGCATCATGCTTCACTTTCTCAAGAATCTCGAGAGCGGCGGGAAATATCGATTTCTCAAACAGAATCTTCGCCTTAAGAATCTGGGTCATGAGCGAATAATCAGAATCCTGATTCTGACGGAGCGCGAGCAACTTGTCGAGAAGCAGTTTGTAAAGGTATGTGACGGTCACATTGAAAACCGCACCCTTCCCCTTATTCTCGAAAGCTTCCTTGAGACCATCGACAGTAATGAGTTCATCCTTGTCTATAAGATCGAAGAGCACTATGTAATCGGCAGTGCTCTTCTTTCCGAGACGAAAACTTCGCTTTTCGTTTTTCGAAAGCGTCCTCACCAGCAATATCAGTGCTTCGGCATTCGTCATGGCTGATAAAGGAAACGCTTTATAGAACGTTTGGGCGTTTTCTCAAACTCCTCGCTCATTATCTTGAGCTTCTTCACTTTGCTATAGGATGGCAACTCCTGGTTAAGGGTTTCGAGATTCTCGTGCATTATCTTGTCGGTCTTCTCACGGTCGATCTTCTCTTTCGCAAGAACCTCGAGGTCAGGATAAACCAGTGCCTCAAGCTCACCGTGATTATCGATTATCAGGGATTCAGCCACATACGGGAGGTTATTTAGCTTTGCCTCTATCTCTTCCGGATAGATGTTCTGTCCCGAAGGTCCGAGAATCATTGTCTTGGAACGCCCCATGATGGTAAGAAAACCGTCTTCATCGATGACTCCCATGTCACCGGTGTTCATCCATCCGGAATTGTCGGGCATGACTTCCTCCGTGGCTTTACGGTTCTTGTAATAACCCTGCATGACATTCGGTCCCTTCACCCATATGTTACCCGGAATCTGAGCCGGGTCGGGCGAATCAATCCTGCATTCCATCCTGTCCATCATCCTGCCTACCGTGTGCGGTTTCGCCTCTGTCGCGGGAGCGTATGTCAGCAAAGGACCGCATTCGGTCATGCCGTATCCTACAGTGACAGGGAACTCTATACGATAGAGGAATTTCTCGACATCCGGATTCAGAGGAGCGCCTCCTATGATCACTTCCCTGACATTTCCGCCGAACGCCTGCAAGAGATTTTCCTTCACCTTGGCAAGAAGACGGTCATCGACATAGGGAATATGAAGAAGTACTTTCATCAGAGGTTTCTCAAGCATCGGGAAAACCTTTGACCTGATGATTTTCTCAAGAATCAGCGGTACGGAGATGATCAGTTTTGGCTTGACCTCCTCGAAAGCTTTCAGGATAACCTTGGGAGAGGGAAGCTTGGTGAGGAAATTCAGATGACACCCCTGACAGAAGGGATGCAGCGATTCAATGGTCATGCCGTAAAGATGGGCAAGCGGAAGCATGTTGACGATTCCGTCGCCCGCATGAAGATAATCGATATTATCAAGACAATACCGGATATTGCTCCAAAGAGAACGGTAAGGGAGCATCACTCCCTTAGACATTCCTGTGGATCCGCTCGTATAATTTATTATCGCGAGCTGTTCCGGCTCATCTTCCTGATATTTCACGGCATCGCGTGTGAAATCGTAAGGAAACTCCTTGCCGAAGCATTCGTTTATGTTGTTGCGGGTTTCCGTAAGTTTCTCGCTTCGCGACAATGGCATGCCGAACTCGCTTATGAAAATTGCGGCGACAAGATCCGGCATACAGCGGTCATCGAGATTCTCCCATATGGCGGCATCTACAAAAAGGAGCTTTGCTCCACTGTGGTTCACGAGATGCATGACGGTATCCGGCTTGAACTCGTGCAAAACGGGCACGGCAACGACTCCGGAGGTCAGACAAGCAAGAAGCACTACAACCCAGTTGGAGGAGTTCTTGCCGCATATTGCCACCCGGTCGCCTTTCTTCACGCCGGCTGCCTTGAACATTATGTGCAGCTTGACGATAGTTTCCGCAACATCCTTATACTGGTAATTGATGCCACCCATGTCGGAAAGCGCCATGCTGTCCCAGTTTTTCTTTATCGACTCTTCAATCAGAAGATTCAAAGATTGAGTCTTGTCTTTCATAATATATACAAATGAATAGGTAATTTTAAGAATCTGTACTCGTCTTGACTTATTTTTTCTTGACACCAGCGAGATATTTCCGAGGTGTTTTCGCCACTCGCTTAGCCGGAAACCTTACGGCTGGCGGTGACGGGAGGGGTCAAAACAACGTTTACTGCTCGCCGCCGAAAATCTCCTGCAGACGCGCGCGGATTTGCGCCACACTCTCCCCACGGCTTACGATCACCCCGTCCGGATCTATCAGCATGTGGTGCGGGATGCCGGAAAAACCGTAGATATCATATGGCACACGCTGGGTATTATAGATCACAGGCCATGTAAGCTCATGCTTTGCCACCATAGCGGCGGTGTCATCGGTCTTGTCACGCACGGCAACACCCACGATCTCAAAACCTTTGTCGGCATAATCGGCATACAGCTGCTTCATGTCGGGCAACTCTTTGATACAATAGGGGCACCAGCTTGCCCAGAAATCCACCAGAGTGTATTTGCCCGGTTTTACATAAGACGACAGTCTCACCGTGCCGCCTTTCCCGGTCTCTCCGGCAAAATCCGTATATTTCATGCCGGGTGCAGTCTGGGCACGATGACGGGCGAACTCTTCATAATGCTTTACCCGACGGGTATCGCGAAAACCGGCGGGCGACGCATTTAGAAAACTGTCGACACGCTGGGGTTCAGCATATTTCAGCCATTCTATGCCGAAATATGACCCTATAGGATTGTCTTTATTGTCATTATACGCTGTCTCCACATAATCGAGATAAAGCGACATGTCATCAAGATTCTCTATCGAATCGAGTGTGGAGAGCATTGAGGAGAATCGCTCGTTCAGAGGTGTTCCCGTGGGAACGCTCATGGAGTCGGAAAGCACGACCCTACCCTCTTCCATTATATAATACGCACGTATTCTGCCGTCAATCGCTATCTGGGTAAACAGCGGAAAACGCAATGAATCGTTTTCTTCCGATACAAGAGATGCCTTGCCGTCGGTGATGACCATGGATGCCAACACTGTGGAATCCGCGAAATTCATCACCTCCACAGTCTTCCCCTCATACTTGTCGGGGAAATTCATCTCTATCCTGCTTTCTTTCTTACATGCTCCGAAAGCAAGCGACATTGCCGCCGCACAGAACATTACAGATATTTTATTTATGTTTTTTATCATTTTTATCATTTGTCTATGTATTTATAACACCTGTCACCGGAGTTTTTGTTTTAAATCACTTGTCCACCATTATGCGGAGCACAAGTTTATCGGTCTCCTGCATGGCTTCTCTTCCTATCGACGTGAGGTTGCGTATTGTCTTGTCTATATCATCGCTGATTATACCCTCGCCCGATGAGACACAGGTACCGTTCATGGCAAGCATAGCTGACATTACAGAAGTAGAGACTCCAGATGATATTTTCATAGAACACGCCGGTTTGGCGCCGTCACAGATCATTCCCGTGAGATTTGCCACCATATTCTTTATTGCCGCGCATACCTGTGCGAAGCCGCCCCCCATCAGATACACAAGAGCCGCCGAGGCTCCTGTCGACGCAACCACACACCCGCAGAGTGCAGAAAGACGGCCGAGACTCTGCTTTATGTAGATGCTGGTGAGATGGCTCAATACAAGTGCCCGCACCGTCTGCTCTTCCGTAGCGTTTATGTCTGTGGCATAGCTGACCACGGGCATGGTCGCAGTGATTCCCTGATTGCCGCTTCCGGAATTTGACATAACCGCTATCGGAGCGCCTCCCATGCGGGCATCACATGCCGCCGAAGTCATTGACATTATATGCTCAAGCGGCGAGTCTCCGATAAGACCGTGCCCCCGGTTGAGAGCAGCGCCGAGAGAATGACCGTAACCTCCCTTTAATCCAAGTTCAGCAGCCGCCAGATTAAGCCTCTTAGCCTCAAGTATGAAACTGATATCGTCAACAGGAGTTTCGGTTGCGAACTGATAGACTGTAGCTGCGTCAAGAACAACATCGTTCCCTCCTTCCGCGCTGTCGGCTACCGCTCCTTTGTCAAGAAGAACAGCTCCGTTTCTCTCAAGATATATGAAATTCTGATGTGAACCTGAAATCACCGCTCTCGCCGATTCGCCTCCCCCTTCTGCAACCACATCTATATGCAGGTTGGAAACGGCATCCTCACAATGTGAGATAGAAATCCGGTTCTCCGATATATACCGACGACCGGCTTCAACCGCAACCTCATCGACATCTTTCAGTACCTCAAGACCATATTCTGATTTTCCGACAAGTGCCCCGAGTGCCACGGCGATAGGAAGACCGATCATGCCGGTGCCGGGTATGCCCACGCCCATCGCGTTTTTTATTATGTTGCCGCTCAGCGACAGTGTTATTTTCTCCGGTACAGTGCCGAGCATTTCTGTTGCCTTAGCAACGGCAAGCGACACAGCGGCAGGTTCCGTGCACCCGNTGGCGGGCACAACTTCCTTTTTTATCAGTCTGATGATCGCTTCTCTTTTTTCTTTCTCCATCTCTTTGATTTTAAGGTCCATCTCAAGTTCCGGTAA
>NZ_CAJMXD010000081.1:0-9495 GCF_905219685.1 Barnesiella sp. CU968 | reverse complement strand
GAGACACTAGTGACATCGTAAAAAATGACTAACTTTGCGTATTCTAATCAAATTCAACAATGAAAGCCCTCAGGTTTATCACAATAATAGCTCTTTTCTTCTTCGCTCTCGGTGCGAGTGCGAAGAAGAAAAGAGAATATCCCCGTGCCAAAATAAAGGTGGGATATAATTATTACAATAAGTTTCTGCGTGGCGGTGACGGCGTGGTTGAGAAAAATACACCATTTATCCTACTTGCCAATCAGGAGCAAAGCAAATTTTATTGTCCAAGCACAGAGTATAGGGATTCGTTGCTTTCCACACCATCGGGGCGAGCAAAGGAAAGGCAGATGTTTGATGCTGCGGCAGCAGCATATGTGCAAAATCGTGATCGTAGCGCTATGGACGGTGTGGTGTATCACTCGCGTTTATATGTGACAAAGGATTTTGCAAAATCTGTTTCTACTACATATGATCAAGCCGGGATGGGTGAATGCGGCTATTATGACGAGCCTTTCTCCGAAATAGATTGGTTGATAGTGGAAGACAGCACAAAAACAATCCTGGACTATCAATGTATCATGGCAACAACCGATTTTCATGGAAGAAAATGGACAGTGTGGTTTACTCCTGAAATTCCTATGCAGGATGGACCATGGAAATTTTGCGGACTTCCGGGGCTTATTATGGAGGCAAGTGAACCTTCTGTCCAACATTGCTTTACTGTCACCGGAATTGAAACAAGCTCACAGCCGATTTTTCCAGTTTTCAACACGGAATATGAGAAGATGAACAGAATCGACATGCTCAAGGCTTATGCTGCTTATCGTAAAGGATCAGCAGCTTATTCAAGAGCCATGATAATGGACACGCCCGATGGCAGCAAGGTGGAAATGGATGCACCCTTACCACCTAAATCCAATACACAAAATATTGACTTTCCTGAAACCGACTATCATTGATTATGAAAAGAATATTTGCTTGCATATTTCTGGCTATTGGTGCAATTACAGCCAATGCCGACAAATGGGTGAAGGATGCGGAGCCAGCGATTCTCGAAGTGCATTATACCCGAATTGAGGTGTATGATACGACAATGCGGACGTCGCGTTTCTTTAAAGACCCGGTGATTCTTCGTGTCGGCAAGGACAAATCGGTGTTTTTGGGGGCTAAAAGGTTATGGAAGGATTCCATCATGGCTGTGGATCCGGCTACATTTTGGGAAATTGACAGGGCGAGAGTAATGAGTGACAAAAGAGATGATACACAGTTGCTATCTGGTCACTATTGGAACTATATCTACAAGAATATCCCTGACGGAAAAGTTACAGAACGTGCCTATTTCGATATGGAACATTGGCAATATACCGAAGACTGGGAAAAACCTAAATGGGAAATATTGGATGAGTCGAAAGAGATAATCGGCTACCAGTGCTTCAAGGCCGTTACCGATTATCGGGGACGCAAATGGACGGCATGGTTTGCTCCGGAAATACCTGTCCAAGAAGGACCGTGGAAACTTTGCGGACTCCCGGGCCTGATTCTTGAGGCATACGATAATAAAGAGGAGTATCGTTTTGAGGCAGACGGACTAACTCAAAATCCGAACTCCGAAGTCGGAATTTTTACATACGATGAAAGAAAAGGATATTCCACTGTGACCCGCGACAAGTTTTTCAACAACTGGTGGAAATACAATCATTCCAATTTTGGGGCAAAAATGAACGCTGCCTACGGCGTAGGACCCAAAGCCACACCCGAAGACAACAAACCAAGGATTGTCCACTACGACAAAGAGGAAACCAACTATCCCCACGACTTATGAACCGTCTCCTCGCATATATGCTTTGCCTGATTGTCTCGGTGAGTGCCGTGGCACAGGTTAATGTGTCAGGTACGGTCGTTGACAAGGAGAGCAACGAGCCACTGACCGGGGCTTCCGTCATAGTCAAGGGTGCGGACGGCAAGATAAAGAAATATGCCACGTCAAAGGGCAACGGCGGCTTTGCTATGTCGCTGCCGTCGGTTGCCGGTTGCCGTCTTGAGGTGTCGATGATGAGCTTCGCCAAGCAGTCTATTCCTCTTGATAGCGTGAAATTTCCGTTGACTGTCTATATGGAACCGGGTTCTACATTGCTGAAAGAGGTAACAGTTAAGGCTGACCGCATACGGGAACAGGGAGATACGATCACCTATGGAGTCAGTGCCTTTGCCCAGGCTCAGGACCGCTCTATCGGTGATGTGCTCAAACGTATGCCGGGTATCAATGTGGAGCAATCCGGCAAGATACAATATCAAGGCGAGTACATAAACAAGTTCTATATCGAAGGCTCCGACCTGCTCGGCGGTAAATACGGCATCGCCACCAACGGCATAAGCCACGAGGATGTGGGGGCGGTCGAGGTGATGGAGAACCATCAGCCGATGCAGGTGCTGTCGGGTATATCCTTCTCAGACAAGGCGGCTATCAACCTCAAACTGAAAAACAAGGCTAAGGCAACGTGGAGTTTCCACGGCGATGCCGGAGGCGGTTATTCATGGCAGCCCGACGGTGCGATATGGGATGGCGAGCTGTTTGCAATGGCTGTTATGCCAAACTTTCAGAACATAACCACTATCAAAACCAACAACATCGGCGAAGATCTCTCGGCACAGGCTACGGATTTCTTTGCCTCTCGACGGGGTACAGACCTGAGCCGTTATGTCGGTGTGTCGCTCCCCGGTGTGCCTAACCTCAGCCGTAAACGTACGCTGTTTAACCGCTCGGCACTTGTTTCAACTAATGCGCTGTGGAAACTGGGGCGCGGTGAGGTCAAGGCGCAGATTGACTATTCTTTCAACCGAGTCACCGCTGAGGCGGCAAACGTAACGACCTATTTTCTGGATGGACTTGGCGGACGCGACATGTCGCGTCCCTACGGGGACGGTGGAAACCGGGTTATTGTCGAAGACCGCAACGGCGTTGACCGGTCGCACTCGCTGTCTGGCAAGTTTATCTATGAGCTGAACCAGAAGACTGCGTTCATCAACAACACCCTGAAAACCAATATCGACTGGGATGACGTGCGCCTCGGTGTCACCGGCTCATTGCCAAACGACCAGACTGCATCGCTTCCCGACTATTATGTCGGCAACGATTTCAAAATCATCAAGCGTTTCAACGGTAAACACCTCGTCACTTTCATAAGCAAAAACGAATGGGAGTCACTGCCGCAGACGCTTTCCGTGTCGATGAATGAAAGGCTTATGCGCCAGCAGGTCAAAGACCATGCTTTCTATACCAACGAGAGCGCGGCTTATGCCTTTTCAGTTAAAGGCATAACAATCAGTCTTGAAGGAGGTGTCAAGGGTTATTTCCGCACCCTCAACACAGAATTGCCCGACATGCCTGAGGAAATACCGGGAGAGACTGTGAATGTGTTGAACACAAACTATCTCACGGTATATGCCACCCCGAAATTTGAGTATTGGGTAAAACGAGTGAATTTCTCGCTCAGTGCTCCTGTCAGCTTTGCTCATTATACTTTTGACAAGGCTATTGCCAACCGTAGCGAGGTTTATTTCTCACCGTCACTGAGCATGAACTGGAAACCCAACAACCGCTTCTCGATGAGCGTAAGCGGTGGCACCGGACGTTCGCCGATGGATCTCAACATGATTCAGCCCGGATATGTGATGACTAATTACCGCTCGTTCAGTCGTGGTGTCGATGACTTCTATAATTCATCCTCTCAACGGGTATCCGGCAGCCTTTCTTACAAACATACACGTCGCGGTATATTCGCAAACGCAAGGGTGATGCAGTCATGGAGCCGCCGACCTTACACACTGGCGCAGCAGCTTTATGGCGACTATGTGGTCTATTCCTACACCGATGCCAAAAGCGACGGGCGGATGCTCATGGCAAGCGGAAACATAGGCAAGACACTTGACTTCATGCGAGGTAGCACAAATATCAACGGCTCGTTCAGCCGCAATGAGTCGCACCTGATTTCTGAGAATACCAACGTCAACTCGGTCGGCACGTCTTGGTCGGTCGGAGCTAAAATCAACGGCGCGCCCCTCCGCTGGTTCAGTTTCGACTATCGTTTCGAGTGGGCATCGAGCCGTATGTCCATGAACGACATTAACGCCTCGTGGCTCGGCAATATGGAGAACGAGCTTCTGCTCAACATCATGCCCCACAAGAAATGGGAATGGCACATCAGCGGCGAACATTACCGCAACGAGCTAACCGCCGACCAGTTCAAAAACGTGTTCCTTCTCGACACTAAGGTAATCTACAAGCTCAACAAGCGACTTGAGCTGTCCGCATCGTTGAGCAATATCTTCAATCAGCGCACCTACAACTACACGACATACAATCAGCTCACCTCCTTTGAGAGCCAGCGCTGGCTCCGTGGCAGAGAGCTGCTAATCTCAATATCTCTCAGAAAATGAACAGATTACACACATCAATCTTCATGTGCTTTGCGGCGATGGCTGCAATGGCACAGAACAAGGCTGACATCGAGGTCAGTTATTCGGAAATATCTTTCTACGAAAACGGAATGGAAAGAGGCAACAAATATCATCTTCTTGCAAATGCTGGACAGTCAAAATTTTTTAATCCATGTTCCGAAGAGATAGATTCGCTGACATCAACGCCCGAAGGGCTTGCCAACTTCAAAAAGACCCAGGAGGCAGCGTTGCAGGCGATGATAGCGCAAGGCGGTATAGACGTAAATAAACTGCCTCGTAAAAAAGAGACTTTATATGTCGTGAAGTCAGCGGCAGATTCCACTATCACTGTCTATGATGTGATAGGCACTGACGAGCCTGTGTATTACACAGAACCCTACTCGGAAATGGTTTGGGAAATCGGCGACAGCACCAAGACCATACTCGGCTACGAGTGTATAAAGGCCGATACAGATTATCATGGTCGTCACTGGACCGCATGGTTCACTCCTGAGATTCCGATTCAGGACGGACCATGGAAATTCCACGGATTACCCGGACTGATTCTTGAGGTCAGAACCGGAGAAGGCAGACTTGGCTACATAGCTGACGGAATTGAGAATTCCGACAAGGAAATAAGTGGTGTATATGGAGCAGATACGTATGAGAAACGAGATCGTAAAGCAATACTACGGGCAATGAGAGCCATGCGCGACAATCCTATGGGACATCTTAACGCCAAGGGAATTAAAGTGGAAATTTCACCCGAAACCTTATCAAAGGTATCAAAGGGCGGAGATTTTATAGAAACGGATTATCGTTAATTAGAGTGAGATGAGATTATTTTCTCTGATAATACCTGCTACACTTGCAATAGTCTTTTCAATTGCCGTCAGCGCAAAAGAGCCGACAGTCATTCCGGAAATAGAAATGGTTGAAGTGGAAGGTGGCATTTTCACAATGCTGATAAGCATACACATCAAATCAGGTTGTTGAATCCCAATGAACTTGGTATATATGATATGGGCGGCAATATGTCCGAATGGGTACAGGACTGGTACGGTCATTACTCAAAGAAACCGCAGAAGAATCCAAAAGGAGCAAATAAATCTGAAACCGGAAAGATACTGCGCGGTGGGTGTTTCGGGAATCTGCCGGAATATAATAAACCAGGATGCCGATCTGTAAGCAATCCGAATTTCAAATCTCAATATATAGGTTTTTGATTGGCAGAATGATCTTCATTAGAGTAAGAAACTAATGTATTGACATTTTATTAAAGCAAATGCCAATAACGGCTGCAGTGGATACCACTCCCGCCACTGATTTGAACGACAATCCCCGGCAGTTCATAATAGCAATGAGCTGTCGGGGATTCCTGTATGTTTAATTCATGAAGTATGGGACATTTACACTTCAATGAAAGCGTCATTTCGGAAGGTCAGGTGTTCATTGTTGAAAACATATCCGAGCTGATTGGATATGCATAGAGTTCTCCCAATCCTTACATCCACATTATAATGCGAATGTCCATAAATCCAAAAGTCCACACCACTCTCTTTTATGTAACCCTCCAATTCAACGATAAATGCTCCATTCGCATTGCTGTCCTTGAATTTGGGACATTGCATCCTGAATGAAGGGACATGATGGCTCACCACAATCTTATGCCGGGCATTGCTGGCGGATACTGCTGATTTTACAAAATCAAGGCATTTCCTGTGTTCTCTGTTAAAATCAGCGAATGTCAACAAATCCTCGCCATACATTATGCGGCTGAAATCGGTGATCACCTGCTCCGTGAAAGCGGCTTCTTCACGAGGAATTTCAGACCAGAGAGTAGATACTATGATGTCGGTGTCGCCGATGGAAATGACACGGTTATAGTACGCAGCCACATTATGGCGTATCTGAAGGATGTGTCCGTTATCCAGTGTTGAAATATCAAAAAATTTATAGAACTCATGATTGCCCATAGCCACAATGACCTGCTCGTAGTTCTCGGATGCCCAGTCCCAGAACGGATGTCGGCTGTAGTTCTGATCTCCTAAATACCCTATATCACCGGCAAGAATAAGAATATCACCCGCTACTTTTAGCGGATTATGTTTGAGATAGCTTGCATTCCCGGCAAATTCAAGATGCAGGTCTGATGCGTATTGTATTTTCATTATTCCTCCACAAAAAGAATTTCCAATTGTTCAAGCAGTTGCCCGACGAGTTCAGGTTCTGCATCGAGAGCTTTTGCCAATGCTGGAGCAAGATTTTCATAATCGTTTCTGATTACCGCGACAAACTCCCTGACGCATTGAACCACAGACGATGGCGCCGAAACACTGTCTTCTTCCACTATGACAACGCTTTTCATTACGTCAGAGCGATGTTTTTTGATATTGCGCGTGTTCACATGCAGTCCCCGCGCTTTATCCGAAAGGAGGTTTAGATATGCCTTGGCTTTAAGAGCTATCAAAGCAACCGGGGAAGCGTGTCTGATTCCATCTGTAAGGGTACTGTTGGCTATTGTGAAATGATAGAAATCGTCATCCATTATGATTGCGCTAAGACTCGACATATCGCCGTCTATCGGCAGCGGTTCTATCACCAGGCCATGAGGTTCTCCAAGCACGTCGGGATGTCGGGAGAGAAGTTCTATCATTTCAGGATATTCCGGCTTCCCTTCGACAAAACGATACAGCTCGTATTTTGTCGGTTCACCGACCTCAGACTTGCGTCGTTCCGGACGATAGCCGGCTTCCTTGATGAAATCCCAGAATCTTTTACCAAATTCGGGAGTCATGTTCTCTACGACAACAATCATGTCGATGTCGTGTGTGGCGCGGGGTCTGACAGCCGTGCCGGTCATGGCTATATCGCAGGCAGTACCGCCTATAATCACATAGTTGTCTAAAAATTCGGCAAAAGCCTCTTTGAATCTGTCTAATCCGACCATTTCACTTGTTTAATCAGTTGTTCTACTTCTTCCTCTACTCGCGGATCCTCGTCATGCCTCAGAGATAGCGCCAATGACAGTCTGTCCACATACATTTCTGAATCGTGTTTGCGACATACACGCGGATATTTCCATATCTCAATTATTATATTGCCGTCAAACTCGTTGGGATTTAAGACTGAACCGTCAGCATCCATATCTTTGAAATCTTTGCCAGTCATCATAACCCATCGCTCTGCATCCGGATTAAGAGCAGTGTAATGAGCCAGCGCGTTTATCCCGCATACCGGAAACTTCCTTTCAGAGTTCAATGCGTCACAATAAACACGCCGTTCAACAGGATTGACAACATACTTTTCTGCCGCCTCCCATAATTCTTTTCCTCTACTCTTGAAACTGACCGCCCTGCTTCTGGAGTCAAGCGCCACCTTTACGCATAAGCCTAAATCAGACAGACAGGTAAGTCCGAGAGACACACTTTCGTAGGAATACGGCATCAGTGAGGCAATGGCTTTGGTTGATTTACCTTCGATACTCTCCACCTGAAGATGATATAGCAGCAGGTATTGTGCCACCGGTGTAAGATGAGAGGGAATCTTCCTTGATGATACCTTTTCCATAGCCACCAGCATCGGAAGATTGGCATATTTTTCAGACATCACGAAATATACACCCTTCTCCATAAGACGCTGTCGTTCATAAGTCATTGCGGGAGCAAGGATAAAGACAACGGGCATCTCGAACAACTGTGACAGTCGTTCGGAAACGATTGCGCATTTCCGAGGCGTGGGGTTGGCTCCCTTTGGCTTGACGAACAATAGATTTGTGTCTCTGAAATTTCCGTTATAAAAGTCAAGCGAAAGCTTCTCTCCCATATTGAGACCACTCAACTCATCTGCGGAACGCTTGACGAGCTGAACACTCTGTCCAATTATGTTGAGCTGAATACTCTGCATTCTTTTTGCTACATTTTAATAGTGTATTAAAACGATGCAAAAGTAATAATAATATATGGAAATACAAAATTATAGACACCCCAAATGGATTATGAATGAAATGAAATGCACTGGCGCATCGGGAAGTCATGGAACGACGGAAACAGTCGGCCAATGTTTTTGGGATAGCATCCGAAGCTGGCCACAATCTGAAGATTGTCCGGCAATCCAAGATAACCGTCGCTCCGCTCCCAGCAACGGAGAGTTTGTAAAGGTTGCGCTCCACCCACAGCTGCAAATCCTCGCCGACGCACCGACCGTCATGCCGACACCCTCTTCAAGCACAGATGCCTGTTCTTTCGGTGGTGTGGGATTCGCCCATTTAACCTGAACCTCGATTGAGCGGGGACGTTTCTCATAAGCCTTCTGATTGCGGTCAAGAGTCCGGCAGATGCGCAAAACTGTATTCCTTGCCGACTTTATGCCAGGGAAAGACAATCTTTTCTTCAGTGTCGATATTGGTGATAAAACATCATAAGGGAAATGAATTTTGCCGGATTCGGGAATTTCACTACTTTTGCAATATGATGAGTCTATGCCTCTGGTGCTTTAAACCGACATCAACACATTCAATTCATAAAGATAGATAAAATGGAAAAGAACATCAAAGCCATCGTATTGGGAGCGGCAATACTTGCCGCAGTTATAATAGGCGCAGCGTTTCTACTGCCGTGGTATAACGTATGGCAACAGGAAATGGCAGGTCGCGCGGAGTTTGCAAAAGCCGAACAGAACAGGAAAATAAAAATAGAGGAAGCCAAGGCTAATCTTGAAGCCGAAAAACTGAATGCACAGGCAGAAGTGGAGAGGGCTAAAGGTGCTGCGGAAGCAATCCGCATAGAGAACGGAAGCATCACGCCCACATACATCCAATATCTTTGGGTGCGTCAGCAGTCCAATCTAAACGACAAAACGGTGATTTACATTCCAACCGAATCAAACCTCCCTATACTCGAATCACCGCGCATGCTCCTTGACAATGCAAAATAACCCGGTCGTATACATATTTCTACACGACATCCTGCAAAAATGAGGATGTGTCATTCAGCCGCCTACCATCCGGACCATTCTGACAGCATCCTCGCCATCCGGCTAAAATAAAGGCGATGTGTCAAATTTTATCAATTTTGA
>NZ_CAJMXD010000080.1:0-9500 GCF_905219685.1 Barnesiella sp. CU968 | reverse complement strand
GGATAGAGGGTGCTGTGAGGAGCATGGTTACGCAGTCCCTGTGGACCGTCGGCAAGCCATATTTCGGGTATTCCGAGGCGTTCGTTGCCCCAGAGAGAGAATGAAGTCTTGCCGCCGAGACACCTGATTTTCTCATCAAGTGTCATTTGCTCTACAAGCTTTCTTGCCCTTTGGCGGTGTGCGTCTGTTATTTCCACAGCGTTCGCGCAAGTGGAGGCAATTGCCACCACCGCACTCAAAAAAATCTTCAGTTTCATTATTCAGTCAGCTTAAGGCTTATTTTTTTTCCGTTTACAATCACGTTATATTCCCCGGTCTCGAGGAATCGTTTCCCATCGGCGTCGACATAGCTGAGGTCGCGCCAGGGATCGATATTGAATTCCATTACGGCGGTCTCACCCGGTTCGAGTGTTTTTTTCTCGAAATGTTTAAGCTCGCGCACCGGACGGGTTATGGAGCAATACGGGTCGGATATGAACCACAATACAGCTTCCGCTCCCGTCATGTCGCCGGTGTTGGTCACAGGTACCGATACCTTGATTTTCTCATTGCGTCTGAACTCTGTTTTAGATGCGGTCGGTTCGCCGTATTCGAAAGTCGTATAGCTCAGACCGTGACCGAAAGGATACATCGGCTCGCTTGTGATGTCCTGATAGAATCCCTGGTGTCCGCGACCGCTCTTGCGGCGGTTGTAATAAACAGGAATCTGACCAGTGGACCAGGGGAATGTAATCGCGAGTTTTCCCGACGGATTGATTCTTCCCGACAGTATTCCCGCCATTGCCTCTCCACCGCGTATTCCCGGCTGCCATATCTCAAGAATGGCATTGGCGAGGGGTTCGAGCCGGTTCAGTTCCAGCGGACGCCCGTTTGCAAGAACAAGCACCACCGGTTTTCCAAGACGCGAGATTTCCTCGGCAAGCTGCTCCTGGATCGCAGGTAACGCGATAGATGATCTTGAAGCGTTTTCCCCGCTCCATCTCAGGCTTTCACCGAGGCAAAGCACTACGACGTCCGCCCAGCGTGCCGTGTCGAGAGCGGCTTTGAATCCCGAGCGGTCATGACCGTCAAGCGCGCATCCCCGGGCATATCTTATTTCGGAATCTTTTCCGAACTCACCGGCGATTCCTTCCCGGAGAGTCACGACATCCTCAGCCTGTCCGTGTCCCAGCCAGTTGCCGAGGAGGTCTTTCCCGTTGTCGGCAAGCGGACCTATCACCGCGATTCTTCTTACATTTCTCAAAGGCAATGTAAGAGTGGAGTCGTTTTTGAGTAGCACCATGGATTCAGCTGCAAGCTCGGACGCGATCTTCAGGTCGGCGGGGCGCAGGAATCTGTCGGGCACATCCGGAGTATAAGGATTGTCGAAAAGTCCGAGTCTCATCTTAACGCGCAATACCCGTCTTACGGCATCGTCAATCGTAGCTTCCGACACTTTCCCTTCCGCCACCAGCTCCGCGAGGTGCCTGTCATAGGCGTGGCTCATCATGTCCATTTCGAGTCCGGCATTGAGCGCGCGTGCCGCCGCCTCCTTTTTGTCGGCGGCGAGTCCCTGGTTTTTCAGCTGCTCTATCGCACCCCAGTCGCTGACAATGAAGCCGTCGTGCCTCCATCTGTTCTTGAGAATCTCCGTCATGGTGTAGGGGTTTGCTGAACCCGGCACACCGCTTATGTCGTTGAACGAGCTCATGAGCGTGGCAGCTCCGGCTTTGACTCCCGCCTCATAGGGTGGGAGATATGTGTCCCAGAGTGTCTGGGGGGAAACTTCCGTATACACGTAGTCGCGTCCCGCTTCCGAGGCTCCGTAGCCTACATAATGTTTGAGACATGCCGCCACTGTCGTGGAATCGGAAAGGCTTTTTCCCTGATACCCTTTTACGGAAGCGGCGCAATATACGGCATTGAGATAGGGGTCTTCGCCATATCCCTCTGCCACGCGTCCCCATCTCGGGTCACGCGCCACATCGATCATCGGCGAGAATGTCCAGTCTACTCCCGACATTCTCGACTCGCGAGCCGACACGGAGCAGGCTTTCTTTACCAATACCGGATTCCATGAGCATGCCTGGGCGAGAGAGATAGGGTATACCGTGCGGAAACCGTGAATGGCGTCATATCCGAAAATAACGGGAATGCCGAGTCTTGACTCCTCCATTGCGCGATGTTGCATGGCGTTGCGCAGAGCTGGGTCTGTGTCAAAATAGATCAGCGAGCCTATTTCAGCAGGGATATTCACAACCTCCTCGCCAACATTGTTGGCGTTGTTGTTGCGCCCCAGGGTGTATTGGTTAAGTTGCATGATTTTCTCATCCAGAGTCATGAGTCCCAGCAGATTGTCAACCCTTATTTCCGCAGGCACCGATTTGTCTTTATAGAGCGGTGCCTTTGCCCGGATATGGCTCAGGTCGGTGATTCCGTCCGGTCTTGCCACAGCCTCGTGTGCCGCACGTCTTGCCACGGCGGCAATCTCGCTGTTCATACCGGCTGGAGCGTAAGTGTTGAGAGTCACATCCTTGCCGAAGAGCTTCTCATACCATGCGCAGGCTGCGGTGAAACGTCCGTGGCCATAGTCAAGGTGGTAGCCGTCGCGGTTCATGTTGTCACCGATAAATGATGTCCTGGCGTTCTGTATCGCGGTGCCTGACGGTACCACAGTCTTGATTTTCCAGGTTCGTGCCGCATGGTTGTTTGCCTCCACAATCGCCCGGTACATCTTCATCTGGTCGCGGTCATAATACCGGAATCCGGTGTTTACCGCGCCGTTCTGATACGCCCAGGTCTGATGCAGAATGATTTTGCATTTTTTCGGGGTTCTCTCTTTCACATATTTCATTATGCCCGGCATATACGGTTCGTATTTCTCGAATAAGCCGGAGAATGAACTTGCCTGCTGGAGGCTCACGTAATCCCACTTGTCGTCTGCAAGAGCGTCTGCAATCGAAACCTTTGTTCTCTCGGTACGTTTGCCGTCGGCTCCGATTTTACGGTACACGTAGTCATGTCTGTCATCGCGTATATTGCCGGCGTGGCGTTCAAGCGAACAGCCGCCGATGAAGAGGTTGCCGATGATGGCGGTGTCGCCGCCTGCGAGGGCAAGCTCATGCAGATTCTGCTCTATGGCATCGCGTGAGAAACTGTTGCCTATGGCAAGGATTCTGAGTGTCCGTGCATTCATGATGCACGGCACACACAGGAGTAATAAGAGAGAAAGGGCGATTCTACTTTTCATATTCGAGTTTCTTCTTCTGGTAATAATCATGCATTATTTTCCACGCCTTTTTGCGCTGTCCGCGGTCGGAAACGAGTCCTTTGCGGTTCCAGCCCTCCTGGTTGGTGGGGTGGAAACGGAAGGGTGACCGGAAATCAAACAGAATCCAGGGTGACACACCCGCGAGATTCGGGATATTCTCGAACATCCGGAGGTTGTCTTCATAAAGGCGAGCCTGATAATCCTCGCTCCAGGAGCTTACGACGTCTCGGCTGCCCGATTGCCCGTAAAGAGCCTCGCCTCCGAATTCCGAAATGATAAGAGGCTTGTCGGTATTCACTTCCCATTTTGATTCGGCGGGCGACAAGGGCCATGGATGATACCATCCCATGTATTTGTTGACCGCCACGACATCGAGATTGCGTGTGAACGGATCATCCATTGTGAAGATTTTTCTCTCTTTGTCAAACTCCACAAGGTCGAAAGCCGCGACGTAGAGTCTCGTGGTGTCTATGTCGCGTCCCGTGGCGAGCAGTGATTCCAGAAACGCATCGCGTTCCGGCGAGGGCTTCGTCTCGTTTGCCACACCCCAGAATCCCACCGCACACCGGTTTTTGTCACGGTTGATCATTTCGGTGAGCATCTTCTGAGCCTTGTCGCGGGTATCATTGTCGGTGAAGTCGATACCCTGCCATATCGGAATTTCCTGCCATAGCGCTATCCCCATTTCCTCTGCGAGTCTTACGATATATTCGTTCTGTGGATAATGTGCAAGACGTATCATGTTCACTCCAAGGTCTCTTGCCTCGCTGAGAAGCGTCACGGCATCGGCTTTGGAGCATGCCCTGCCCATGCGTTGCGGAATCTCTTCATGAAAGGATATGCATCGCATGAACTGCGGTTTGCCGTTGATGAGAATCCGGGTGCCGTCGGTGCGGATGTCGCGGAAACCGATTCTTTCGCTCACGCTGTCATCTCCTCCGGCTATATTCACCTCATAGCGCACTGGCGCGTCGGGAGCCCACAGCCTGAGTTTCTTGGATCGCAGACTTGTCGAGAAGTTGCCACGGGCATCAGTGGTGCCGGAGACGGTTTTGCCGAGAGCCGGAATCTCAACGGAAACCTTTACTCCAGCCTCCGGTTGCGACATGCGCACATCCACATTGACAGTGTCATGATTTTTCTTGTCAAGGCGTATGAAATAGTCCTCCACATAATTGTCGGGAACAGTCACAAGCATCACATCGCGTGTTATGCCTCCGTAGTTCCACCAGTCGAACGCCAATGCCGGAATGGCATCTTTCGTGCGTCGGTTGTTCACTTCCACAACAAGGAAGTTGTCTCCCTTTCGCAAGGCATCGGTGACATCCGCCTCGAAAGGGGTGAAGCCCCCTTCGTGCGAGCATATTTCCCGTCCGTTGAGATAAACGCGGCAACGGTAGCTCACAGCCCCGAAACAGAGAAATTCACGACAGTCTGGTTTGGGGTCAGCATCGAAGTGGCGGGCATACCATACTGTCCCTTCATAATATTTGAGTTCAGGAGACTGCGAGTTCCAGTCGCCGGGCACTTCAAGCCTGAGACCTCCGTCAAAAGAGTATTCGTAAAAATCTGTGTTGCCCTCCGGCTTGCGGTTCTCATACACCTTCATGCGGTCGCCCTGATCGTAGAGATCCACTATGGCGTCCCATCTGCCGTTGAGCAGGCGATAGTCCCTGCCGTAGACGTTGGTCATGGCGGCGAATGACACCGCTTCCGGGAACAGGACTGTCAGCAATATGTAAAAAATAAGTCGTTTCATGTTTGGTATTGTCTGTAATCGGTATGGTCAGAGGTCTCATTTACCTGCGGAACATCCGCGGAGGAAATCCATCACCCAGTTCCATGCGGCGGCACTGTTCTCGGCATATGCGTAATGTTCGGTGGTTTCCGCAATCTCCATGTCTTTCGGTGCGTCAATCACATTGAATACGGAATAGGTTGAAGTGGGGGGACACACCATGTCGTTATATCCGAATGTGTAGAATCCCGGAACCTTCACCTCCCTTGCAAAGCTTGACACATCGAAATAAGGGATTGTCGACAGCACTTCCTTCGTGTGGAATCTCTTGTCTTTAAGTGTGTGTGGCCATCCGCCGGCACGATTGGCGGTGTAGCCTGTCATATCGCTCATTGCCGGGTAATAGGATACGAGACCCTTGACACGCGGATCTATTCCTGCCATAATTATCGAAAGCCCTCCGCCCTGGCTGCCTCCGAAAGTGGCGAGACATCCGTTGTAGTCAGGCAGCTGCTCGATAAAGTCAATGGCGCGTACGCACCCTATGATTACCCGTTTATAATAGAATCGGTCTTTATCCTCCATATTGAAGGAGTGATATCTTTTTAACGGACCGTTATACAAATTATGATATACTTGAGCCGGTAAATTTACAGGAATGCCGTGAATCCCCACCTCAAGTATGATGAATCCTTTCTCGCAGTGTGTGAAATCGCCGTTATAGCCGCGCACTCCCGCGCCGGGAAGCTTGAGTATCGCCGGATATTTGCCCGGTGCCACGGGAACAGTCAGAATGCCGTACATTCTTGAACCCCAGTCGTTGTTTGCCCAGGACACATGATATACGTTTACCTTAGGCGTGCACCGCTCGGGCATAAGTGTCATCATCGGTTCAAGATCCCATTTGCGGGCATCGGCAATTGCCTTGTTCCAGAATTCCTTGAAATCGGCGGGCTGCTGAGTCACAGGCTGAAGTTTCTCGGGAGAGAACCCCACGGTCCCCATACCCTGGTAATCCTGTTTCCCTTTCTTCATGTATACCCGGCAGCGAAGGAATCCCGGAGTCTTCATTGTCCCCGCATCTATTGTTCCCATGCCGTTCTTAAGTTTTACTTTTCCGGTCACGTGCGGTTTCATCATATCTTCGGAAATGTCGTATGCCAGTTCCATATCCCCTTCCGGCACGTTGCAGCGGGTGAGGACAACATTGAATTTTACCTTTTCACCGGCGGGATAGTTCCATTTTCCTGAAACCGGATATACCGACAGGTGATAAAGCCTTTCCGCCGGCTGAGCCAGGGAGCTGATCGCGCAAATCACGATCATTGATATTGTGAGAACGAGTCTGTTCATGATGTCTGTATTTATTGAAGATTATTTGAGTCTGTATCTGTATAATGCGAAATCGTTGCGTTTCCCGATCGTTACCGGTATCGTTCCGCCGGGTCCCGTAGTCACCTTGAATTTCTTTGCATTTCCGAGAACCGGAGTAAGCTCGATTCTCACGCCGTTTTCAAGCCATGTGCTTACGGGATGTGTCTCCTCGGGGGTGTCTTCCCTGTATATCAGCAGATACCCTTCTGACGGCGAGATGATCGACTGGAAACCTGTCCATGAACTTCCCGACGGCTCCTCACCTATGGGGAGGATTGTGCCCTTGTGGAAATCATGCTGTATCTTCCTGTATCCCACCACTGTCGGGAAAATATCGAAAGCCTCATCGGGGAGGTTCCCGGCTTCCATCCAGGCGAGTGGCTGCCCCGCCATGGAAGTGGCGAACACATATTCAAAGCTGTAGTTTCCCGGAGCGAATCGGTCATCGGAATATTTGTCGGAGTTTCGCCATTTGTTGAGAAACTCTATCTGCAGGCGTTCCGCAGGAACATAGCGTGAGAGCTGCCAAAGGTTGCGGAGCGTCTGATAGGGGTAATAGTTGCCCCAGTCTGTATATCGGTTCTCAAGGAAAACGTTTCCGTATTCGTTGAAGAAATGGTATCCTCCGCGGCGGCTTGCCGTAGCATCGAGATTGAACATAACTTCGTTGCCGGTCTCTTCGAGCACCTTGTCAAAAAGCTTCCTGAGATTCTCCTCACCACGTTTGGAGGTGACGGTAAGTCCGTCGATCTTGAACATCCGTATGCCGTATTCTTTCCAGAGTCCCGTTATCGTAGCGGCATCTTTCTCCCAGTCCGCGAAATCGTTCTGCACACTCGGATTGAACCATAAGCCGATCTCAATCCCGAGTTCTCTGCCGCGGTCGACTATCGGTTTCAGTCCTCGCGGATATTTCTGAGGATCGGGAGACCAGTAGGCGGCGTTTGCGTATATATCCTTGAAAGATCCGCTTGCCACAGCTGAATTGGGGCTTTTGCCCGACTGCCATCCGTCATCGATCTGGAAAAGTGATATTCCGAGACGCGCCGCCTTGTCGAGTTCGGCAAGACAGAAGGCTTCGTTTACTTTCGCATCCTGCGAGCGGTCGCCCCATGTGTTCATCATCACCATCTCGTCGCGGTTCGCATCGAGTATGCGGCATTGCTTCTGGTAGTCGCGCAACGCCTTGAGCGCCGAGAGTTCCCCGTCACCGAATGTGCATAGAACCGAACTGTAAGCCGAAGTCCATTTGTCTGCGGAGATGTCGCGGCTGTCGATGCCGAGCCCCGTGACCATAAACGAGCCGAAATCGCTGATGAAGTCAGCACCTTTGTAAGCCAATTGCACTCCTGAGCAGGGGGCTTCCTTGAGAAATATGAATCCCCCTTTGTCCGCGCCGTCTGTCACGATAAGGATATTTCCCCTGTGGTTGGTCTTGCGGTAGGAGATGAAATCGCGCCGCTCCACAAGATTGTTGTTCCAGTCAGTGATGTCCCTGAACTCCACGGCATGTCCGTGCCAGTGGTTTCCCCTGAGGTCGAGCCTGTCGAGAAGCAAGGTCACCGGTTTTACCTTCATGTCGGCGGCATGCTCTATGTTTTTTCTGTCGGCGGCATCGGTCTCTTTTTCTGAAACCCCGTCAAGTGTGCCCCGCATACGTGTGTCGGTCGCAATCGCGGGCACTCCGTCGTAGAGACGGTAGTCGCGTTCTACTTCAAGATTGCCGAGACGGTAAGACGCCGTTGCCACCATACGGGAAGGACGGATGCCGTCGCCGGGTAACTGTCTGACGGTTAGCTTGCCCCCGGAAGGTTTTTCCCTGTTGACATTGAAATCGGGATTTTTACCCGCTGAGACTATTGTCTTGCCAGAGGATTTGTCGGTTACACTGAGCGTGATTATGTGTCCGTTGTTCCAGAGAGCCTTGCGCTCGATTCTCGAGTTGCCGATGCGCAGGGTGTCTCCTTCAAGAAAAGCATAGCATTCTCCTGCCCGGACTATGGCGGAAGCCGAGAGGCAGGAGAAAAGCATCATGGCGGATATGAGGGATTTGCCTGTCATTTTTTTTCTGTTTCTTTGTCTTTTAGTGCAGGAGGATTGTCAAGGAGTCTGTTCGCCAGATTGAAGTTCTGGTTGTCGGGCAATGTGGAGGAGTCTTTGCCGGCGCCCTCTTTCATCATGGCTATGAGTTCCGGGAGATGTTTCTGATAGACACCGCGGGGGGGTACGCCATGTTTCTTACAGAGCGACGCCGCCATTCCGGCAACTTCACCCATCATGCCGGTCGTACGCATCACACGCACCGTGCCGAGTGCCACGTGGCTTACGCTGATGTTGCGTCCAGCCATGAAAAGATTGTCTATATTGCGTGAATAAAGGCAACGGTAAGGCACTGCATAGGGGTGGATGAAGATATGGTTGGTCGCGGCTTTGAATTCGTTGCCCGGAAAGCGTTTGCTGTTTTTCGGATCCGGGAAATGAAGGTCAAGGCTCCATGTCGTGGTGAAAGAGGCGTCTTCGTGGAAAACGTTTTTGTCGATGTCATCCTGTTTCAGGATATAGTCGCCCAGAAGTCTTCTTGATTCTCTCTTGCCCGACACGTAGCCTACCCAGCCCAGCGAGCGGTTGCGGAACTTTTTATTGTCGGATGCATGGTTCTTGAGATAGCTCCAGTTCGAGAATATCACCAGCAGTCCGTAATCCCTGATGCGTTCGGCTTCAGTGATCTGGTTGCGGTTCATGCCGGTTTCCCATTTCCATTCACCCATAGTGACACGTTCGCATGTCGTGTCGTTGTATTGCGGACCATAGTCGAATTCCGGGAACCCGGAAAATTTCTTATCCTTGTTCGAATACCATTGTATCGATGCGCCCATGGTCATGGAATCTGCCTTTTCCGGGGCGAGCGACTCATTGTATTCCGAACGTGCCTCTCTACCCATTGCGAAATCCGCGCCTGCGAGATAACCGATTGTCCCGTCTCCTGTGCAGTCGCAGAATAAGGGGGCGTCAAGAATCACCTCCCCGCAGTTCTCTATATGGGTGAGTGTCACGGATGAAATCCGGTTGCCGTCGGTTGTCACCGCCACTGCGCGGTAAGAGGGATAAAGCGTCACCCCTTTCTCCGAGGCTATGAAT
>NZ_CAJMXD010000079.1:0-9518 GCF_905219685.1 Barnesiella sp. CU968 | reverse complement strand
GGTATCTTTTTCCCGTTCTCAATCAATTGTAGATTACCCTCTGATGCGGATGTCTTGGTCAGACGTTTCATATCTTTCCCGTCAGCATCCATGATGTAGATTTCGGAGTTCCCCTTGTTGAGCTGTATGTCTTCATAAGTCAGAGTGAAGATAATTTTAGTTCCGTCGGGAGAAGGTGTCGCCTCTGAGATGCGTCCAAAAGCTTCAAGAACTTCCGGTGTCATCATGCCGTCGGTTATTGTAACTTCCGGCTTTTCGATTACAGTCTCGTCTGTGTTCTGCTTGTTGCAGGCGCCGAGAACCGATAATGCCACGATTGCACTCATCGTAATCTTGAATTTAATCATAATCTTAATATTTGGAATTATTGTTGTTTGACTTTTTTCTGCTGTAATCATGTCTCTTGTTGACGGCATCCGTCATTTTCTTACGGGAGCAAGGAGCTTTGGAAGCGGTTTGCCGGTAATGGGGATACAAAGTCTCGATAAGGTCAGGACGATGCATTTTTTTCAGAGATTCTGTAATCTGTTTTCTTGATTCCGGTTTATACCAGAAGAAAAACTGTCGCTGAGCGAGTTTCTCTCGCTCGGTTCTTGCCGTGAACACTCTTTCCCCCGTGTAGGGATGGTAACCCGAATAATATATTTCTGTAGCCACAGTCATCGGGGTAGGAGTGAAATCCTGCACTTGTTCGAGGTGAAAATCCAGTTCCTTGGTAATGCATGCGAGCTCAGCCATATCCTCCTCACGACATCCCGGATGTGATGATATGAAATACGGTATAAGCTGTTGCCTCAGACCATTCCTGCGGTTTGTTTCATCGAAAATTCTTTTGAATCTTCTGAAAAGATCGAAAGAAGGTTTGCGCATAACGTCAAGCACAGAGGAGGAGGTGTGCTCAGGTGCCACCTTGAGTCGCCCGCTGACATGGTCTGTTATCAGTTCCTTCAGGTAGCAACGGTTTGCCGCAGCAGTTTTGTCACTCTTTGCCGCAGCCATTGCGAGGTCATATCTGACACCGCTTCCGATAAACGACTTTTTGACCTCCGGCAATGAATCTACTGCATGGTAAATGTCAAGGAGAGGGGAGTGGTCGTTGTTGAGGTTGGGGCATGGCTTGGGATGAAGACATGATGGTCTGGCGCATTTCTGACATATTTTTTTGTCGGATCCTCCCATTGCGTACATATTTGCCGATGGTCCGCCAAGATCAGAAATATATCCTTTGAAATCAGGCATGGAGCATACCTGTCCCACCTCTTTGAGTATGGATTCCTTTGACCTTGAAGCTATGAATTTGCCTTGATGGGCGGATATGGTGCAGAACGCGCATCCACCGAAGCATCCTCTGTGCATATTGACGGAATGCCGTATCATATCGTATGCTGGAATATGTTTTCCGCGGTATCGGGGATGCGGCATTCTTGTGTAAGGCAAATCAAAAGACGCATCTATCTCGTCGGATGTCATAGGCGGATACATCGGATTTATGCGAATCATGCGGTTACCGGTCTTCTGCCATATGGTTTTTCCCTCATATCTGTTGGATTCTTCTTCAACATGCCTGAAATTCAATGCCTGTGATTTTTTATTTTTCAGGCACTCTTCATAGCTGTGTAAGACAATGTCGGCCTCACCCGGTTTTTCATCTGAAAAGAAAACAGTCTGAGGAATGTCAGAGATGCTGTTTATCTCTTCTCCGTTCGCGATTCTTTTGGCAATTTCCAATATCGGGCGTTCTCCCATGCCGTATATTATCATGTCCGCTTTGCAGTCGGCAAGAATGGACGGACGCAGTTTGTCAAGCCAGTAGTCATAATGAGACACTCTTCGTAAAGATGCCTCTATGCCGCCGGCTATTACCGGCACGTCCGGATAAAGTTCCTTAAGGATGTCGGAATAGACTATGGTCGGGTAATCCGGACGCATACCGTGTCTCCCGCCGGGTGTGTAGGCATCGTCATGTCTGAGGCGTCTGTTCGCGGTGTAGTGGTTTACCATGGAATCCATAGCACCTGCTGAAACTCCGAAAAAAAGGCGCGGCTTGCCAAGTTTTCTGAAGTCTCTGAGGTCATCTCTCCAGTTTGGCTGGGGAACTATCGCGACTTTATATCCGGCTTTCTGTAGTACACGCCCGATCACAGCCGCACCAAAAGACGGATGGTCTACATATGCGTCACCCGAAAACAAAATGATATCTACCTGATCCCATCCAAGATCATTTATCTCATCCCTGGAGGTGGGAAGGTATTTGTTTCTTGGCGGCAAAAGCAGGTTGTTTGCCGAATCCTTATGATTTATGATTTTTTTATTATTTGCAGTCATCTGAAAGTCCTTTAATTATTGCCGGAATTGATGGAATCCAAGCGGTCTTTCAATTTCAGCATCTCATCGCGCAACTGTGCCGCCTCTATGAAGTCTGTACGTTTCGCGGCTGCGACCATCCGTGCGTTGAGTTTCTCAATCTGCACACTCAACTCATCGGGTGCCATATATCCGATTACAGGATCAGCAGCAACATCTACACGATGTTCTTCTTCATAATAGGGTCTTGGACTGACCTTCGCCTTGTTGTCTTTGTTTGAAACAGAAGTTTTCGGCGTTTTGCGTCCGCTGTCATTTCTCTTTTCAGAAGATTCATATATCTCAATGAGGTCGTTGCCGGATTTCTTGACAATCGGCGTGGGGGTTATGCCATGTTCCTCATTATATTGCATCTGTTTCTTGCGTCTGCGGTATGTCTCGTCTATGGTGCGTTGCATGCTGTCGGTTATTTTGTCGGCATACATTATCACTTTGCCGTGAACATTTCTGGCGGCGCGACCCGCAGTCTGAGTCAGCGACCTGTGGTTGCGCAGAAAGCCTTCCTTGTCGGCATCAAGAATCGCGACGAGACTCACCTGCGGAAGGTCAAGACCCTCACGGAGAAGATTGACACCAATCAGTACATCGTAGACACCCTGTCTCAGATCCTCGAGAATCCGTATTCTTTCAAGAGTATCCACATCACTATGTATATACGCGCTGCTTACACCCCACTTGATAAGGTGGTCATTGAGCTCTTCAGCCATGCGTTTGGTCAGCGTAGTGACCAGCGTGCGTTCTCCGGCTTCTATGCGCAGGCGTATCTGCTCCATAAGATCATCAATCTGGTTCATTGTAGGACGAATCTCAATTTCCGGGTCCAGCAGCCCGGTAGGTCTGATCACCTGTTCGGTGAAAACACCTTCCGTCTGTTGAAGCTCATAGTCACCGGGAGTAGCGCTGACATATATTGCCTGATTGGTGAGTCTTTCAAACTCATCAAATTTCAAAGGGCGGTTGTCGATCGCAGCCGGCAGCCGGAAACCGTATTCAACCAGATTCATCTTTCGTGACAGATCTCCTCCATTCATGCCGCGGATCTGCGGAAGGGTGACGTGGCTTTCATCAATAATTGTAAGGTAATCTTTGGGAAAATAGTCCAGAAGACAGAACGGACGCATGCCGGGTTCTCGCCCGTCGAAATATCTTGAATAGTTCTCGATACCGCTGCAGTGTCCGAGCTCTTTTATCATCTCAAGATCATAAGTGACACGTTCACGAAGTCTTTCCGCCTCAAGAAGTTTTCCTTCATTGCGGAAAAACTCGCATTGTGCTCCGAGGTCAACGGCAATCCTGTCAATAGCCCGTGCCGTGTTTTCTTTCGATGAGACGAATATGTTTGCCGGATAAATATTGAATCCGTCGAGATCTGTCAATACTGTCCCCGATTCAGGGTCGACAGTCTGTATGCTTTCTATCTCGTCACCCCAGAACACCACTCTTAACTGAATATCTTCAAAAGAGAGAAGAATGTCTACTGTATCGCCTTTCACCCTGAATTGTCCGCTCCTTAGCTCGATTTCCGTGCGGCTGTACAGTGAATCCACCAGCTTTCGGAGAAACGCGTTGCGCGATATACGGTCGCCACGGTTTATACGAACCACTGTCTGTGCGAAATCCTGAGGATTTCCCATACCGTATATGCAGCTGACACTTGATACGACCACCACATCGCGCCTTCCTGAAAGAAGAGCCGCCACAGTGGAAAGTCTGAGTTTCTCGATCTGGTCGTTGATCATCAGATCCTTCTCAATATATTTGTCAGAAGAGGGAATATAGGCTTCCGGCTGATAATAGTCGTAGTAACTTACGAAATACTGAACTGAATTTTCCGGAAAGAAGTTTTTAAATTCCGAATACAGCTGAGCGGCAAGAGTCTTGTTGTGTGACAATATAAGAGTAGGACGTTTCACCTGTTGTATCACATTTGCCATGGTGAATGTCTTTCCGCTTCCGGTGACTCCAAGGAGGGTCTGATGGCTCATTCCCTGGTTCACACCCTCTGTGAGTTCAGCGATCGCTTCCGGCTGATCGCCCGTAGGTCTGTATTCTGAAGTGAGTTTAAAATCCATAACCGCAAAAATAGTAAAAATGACCAACATGTCAAAAAATTAGTTGTTTGAAAAACTATTAAAACCATACGATATCGTGTTAAAAACGGATAAATTCGTATCAATCGAGTCCATACAGCTTCTTTATAGGCATACACGGTTTGTTAAAATTTGGATAGGTGAATAAAATAGGTTAACTTTGCAGGTGAAAAAGCAGATATCATTTGCATAAACATATAATAAAATGAGAAAAAATGTTGTAGCAGGCAACTGGAAAATGAACACAACGCTCGAAGAGGGTGTTGAGTTGGCAAACCAGATTAACAGCCTTCTTAAGGGTAAAACAGTGAATTGTGATGTTGTTGTATGTGTTCCTTTCACTCATCTTACAAGTGTAAACGCAGTTCTTGAAAGCGAACTTGTAAAGCTTGGTGCAGAGAATTGTTCAGAGCATGAGAAAGGTGCATACACTGGCGAGGTCAGCGCGGCTATGGTTAAATCGACAGGTGCAACTCACGTGATACTCGGTCACAGCGAGCGCCGTCAGTATTTCGGAGAGAACAACGAGCAGCTTCTTGCAAAGACAAAACTCGCTCTTGCAAATGGCCTTACACCTATTTTCTGTGTAGGTGAAGTTCTTGAAGAGAGAGAGAACGGCACATATAACGATGTTGTAAAGTGTCAGGTAGAGGCTCTGTTTGATCTCAGCGCGGAGGATTTCGGAAAAATCATCATAGCTTACGAACCTGTATGGGCTATCGGTACCGGTAAAACCGCTACAGCCGAGCAGGCTCAGGACATGCATGCCCACATCCGCAAGGTAATTGAAGACAAATATGGCAAGGAAGTTGCCGAAGACACTTCAATACTTTATGGCGGCAGCTGTAAACCAGGCAACGCTCCTGAATTGTTTGCGAAACCGGATGTCGACGGAGGTCTTATCGGAGGCGCGGCTCTTGAGGCTGAGTCTTTCCTCGGCATAATCGAGGCTTGCTGAATCGCGTGATACTCACATACGGTTTTTACCGCTAAACAGACTGTAATGGCATCGCTTAATAAATTAATAGCGACATTCCTGATATTTGTTGCAACCGGGGGATACATTCTCCCGGTTGCCGCTCAATCTGAAACGGGTTCAAAAAGTGAGAATCCGGTGAAATCCATCGAACTTGGTTCGCATGGCAATGTCGTTATCTCCATTCCTGATGATATTCTTGATCTGTTGATTTCCGATCAGGACATGGTAAAGAAATCGAATGGTCCTGTCATCAAGCCCGGTATCAACAAAATGACCGGTTATCGAATTCAGGTGTTCAGTGATGGGCGTAGTCAACACTCTCTCGAATCAAGGGCAAAGGCACGCGGAAGTGCGATAGTTTCCCGTTTCCCGAAATACAGAGGGCAGATATATACGTTTTCAAGTGCTCCGAACTGGTATACGCGTGTCGGGAATTTCATAAATTCAGAAGATGCGGCATCAGCACTTGCAGAGTTGAAGAGAGCGTTTCCGCAATTCGCCTCAGAAATGCGTGTCGTAAAGAGTCCGATTGTCATAATCAAATAAAAGAGTTCGTAGAATCAATATAATAATGGGACGTATCGAAAATCATAAAGAAGATCTTGTTAATCAGATTGCAGAGCATTATTCGGCGATTCTTAAGCTTGTGGGCGAGGATCCTGAACGCGAAGGTCTCAGAAAAACACCGGTGAGGGCGGCGAAGGCAATACTTGATATCACTTCGGGCTATCGCAGCGAGCCATTGACAATAGCGCGTCAGGCGATTTTTGAGCATGCCGGTTCGCAAATGGTTATTGTCAAAGACATAGAGTTCTACAGCATGTGCGAGCATCACATACTTCCTTTTTTTGGTCGCGTCTCTATAGGTTACATCCCCAAAGGTAGTATGATAGGTCTTTCAAAACTCGCACGCATAGTTGACAGTTTTGCAAGACGCCTTCAGGTGCAGGAACGTCTCACTTCCCAGATCTGCAATCTACTTGACGAGGCAATGCCTACAGATGGAGTCATAGTCTGTTGCACAGGAGAACATCTATGCATGAAGATGCGTGGCGTGGAAAAACAGGATTCCGCCACAACTACTTTCGATTACAGCGGCCGTTTTGCTGAAGAGCCTACACTGCGCGAAGAATTCATGCGTCTCCTCAACTGTTGAAACGTGTCTTTACATTTTTTAAGCTATAAGTATCCACTTCTCATTATGGCTCAGGTTTTTGTGAAATATCTGTAGGAGTGCGATCTTTTTCTGAGATAAAAGAAGGGGTATATTTATATGTAGATAAGAAAATACGGCCAAATTTTTAGTGTTAAATTCCCATACTGAACATCAGATTTTTAAGGAAAATTTTTTGGTTCAAACAAGTTCAAACTTTATTTCAGTCCTGATGCCTGGAGAATTCGTATGCCTGAAAATATAATCCGGGCTGCCTGTTTGGCAGCCCGGATTGTATTTAAGCTGATTATGATTCAATGAATCAATTGCAGTGCTTGGTTTGATTTTTCACTCATCAATTGTTTTAGAAACGGTTTACCTGATATTTGTTCCAACCGTCTTTAAGATACGCGATTGACTGCTCTGCCGCGGCAACGCCTGCGTTGAAGTTGGCTTCAGCTGTCTGCGCACCCATTTTCTTTGGAGTGAAGAAAACGCGAGATGCGAATTTGTGTTCAAATTCTTCTGCTGCATCCGGTTTGATATCTGACACATAACGCAAGTCAGGGCGTTCTTCAAGAGCCTTCATCAATCCTGCCTCGTCAATAACCTCTTTGCGGGCGGTATTTACAAGTACACCGTTCTCAGGCATAAGCATGACGAGGTCATAACCGATGGAATTGCGGGTCTCGGGAGTTGCCGGAATGTGAAGTGAAACGAAGTCATTGTTTGCAAAAAGCTCCTTGACATCGTGAAGCGGCTTGATTCCGTCCGCCTCCATCACAGCATCGTCAACGAATTTGTCAAGAGCCTCAAGCTTCATTCCGAATCCTTTGGCTATGCGTGCAACGTTACGTCCCACCTGTCCGTAAGCATATATGCCCAAAGATTTGTCTTTCAGTTCAGTACCTGATTTGCCATTATACTGGTTGCGGCACATCATCACTATCATTCCAAAAACGAGTTCGGCGACTGCGTTGGAATTTTGCCCGGGTGTGTTCATAACGCAAATCTTGCGTTCCGATGCCGCATCGAGGTCGATGTTGTCATATCCGGCTCCGGCACGAACTATTACCTTCAGCGCTTTTGCGTGGTCAAGAAGTGCACGGTCTACTTTGTCGCTTCTGACAATCAATGCATCCGCATCAGCGATTGCCTCCACAAAATCCTCTCGGGTTCCCCCCTCGACGAGCTTGAGTTCATTACCGGAAGCATTTACAGTATCCGCTATAGCCTTTACTGCTGCGGGAGCAAAAGGCTTTTCGGTGAAAACCAATATTTTCATAGATAAATTCTGATTAATGTTTAGCTTCGAATTCTTTCATTGCATCTACAAGCACTTTAACACTGTCGAGAGGAAGTGCGTTATAGAGAGAAGCACGGAATCCGCCTACTGAACGGTGTCCCTTTATGCCCACGATTCCTTTCGAAGTCGCAAACTCCATGAAGTCTTTTTCAAGTTCGGCATAATCGGGTTTCATTACGAAGCATACGTTCATGATTGATCTGTCTTCTTCAGCTACCGTGCCGGTGAAGAGTTTGTTACGGTCGATTTCATCATAAAGCAACGTTGCTTTTTCCATATCGAGTTTCTCCATAGCCTTTACACCGCCCATCTCTTTGTAATAACGCAGAGTCATGAGAGCGGAATATATAGGAAGAACCGGAGGAGTATTGAACATGGAACCTTTCTTGATATGTGTGCGGTAGTCGAGCATGGTTGGAATCTCTCTGTTTACCTTGCCGAGTATATCTTCCTTCACAATTACTATTGTCACACCGGAAGGTGCGAGATTCTTCTGTGCGCCGGCATATATCAATGAATATTTGGTCGGATCAAATTCACGGGAGAAGATGTCGGATGACATGTCGCACACTACCGGCACTTCCGTGTCGAAATCGTGACGTATTTCTGTTCCGTAAATTGTGTTGTTTGAGGTGAAGTGGAAGTAATCCACATCATTGGGGATTGTGAAGTTCTTGGGTATATAGTTGAACTTTGTGTCTTCTGATGATGCGAGAACTTCTACGTCTCCGAAAAGTTTAGCTTCTTTAATGGCGTTTGTAGCCCATGTGCCGGTGTTGATATAAGCGGCTTTCTTGTTAAGAAGGTTGAACGGAACCATGCAGAATTGCAGACTTGCACCGCCACCGAGGAAGAGCACATGATAATTCTCCGGAAGGTGCAGAAGCTCTTTTGTAAGTGCAACCGCCTCATCCATCACAGCCTGAAATTGTTTGCTACGGTGTGAGATCTCAAGTATTGAGAGTCCCATGTCGGAGAAATCCTGGATAGCCTCGGCTGTCTTTTGAATCGTGTACGGACTGAGGATACTTGGTCCTGCATAAAAATTGTGTTTCTTCATGATCGTTTTAAATGGTTAAAATGAATTTTATTGGCAAATATAGTGCTAAAATCATAATGACAAAAATTTTTGGCAATAAAAAAGAGGACAGATGTTGGAAAACATCTGTCCTCTTATGTTAAAATGTGGATGTGTTTTTGACAAATATGTGATAATTAATAATTTGCCTCTAAATTGATATTTAGCCGACATTTTCGTTCAAATAAGCGTTGCCTCCGACATTTCATCTGGTCTCTTCGTCCATGTAGGGATTCAGCCTGCTCCATTCCGAGACAGGAGGCATGATTCCGAGAGAAATCACTTCATCTCGCAATGCGCAAAGATGCTGATAACTCTTTTCAAGTGCGGCGTTTTCTTCAGGAGTGCCATCTACCTGTCTGAATGATACCCCGTCTTTATTTATGGTTGTCTCCATTGCCATCATAATATGGCTGAATTTCTTGTCGTTGACGTACACGCCTGCCGGCCATTTGAACGAAGGACCACCCATAGCTGCCGCAATCATTTCAATCGAAAGATATGCAGGACTCTGGAAAGAGGATCTGCCACGGAGGTCAATTATATTC
>NZ_CAJMXD010000078.1:0-9533 GCF_905219685.1 Barnesiella sp. CU968 | reverse complement strand
GCTCCCTCTTCGACTCGTAAAAACACCTCATAAAATCCTCTCAATGAACCTCACAATTAAATTTAAACAGTTTCTAACAGATTCCCGATATGAGCGTAAAGCATTATTGGAAAGAAAAATCAAAATATAGATATTATGGAAGTTAAGGAATATCTCAGCAACGCTGAAGACAACATGCAGCTGGCGGTAGATTATCTTGAGGATACTCTTTCGCATATACGTGCGGGAAAGGCGTCGGCACGTCTTCTCGATGGAATACGCGTGGATTATTACGGCTCGCAGGCTCCTGTTTCAAATGTGGCGAATGTCAGTGTTCCGGACGCGCGGACCATTGCCATCACGCCTTGGGAGAAATCGATGTTCAAGGAGATAGAAAAGGCTATTATCAATTCCGAACTCGGAATCATGCCCGAAAATAACGGTGAGGTTATACGCCTGTCGATACCTCCGTTGACTGAAGACAGACGCAAGCAGCTTGTGAAGCAGTCGAAAGGTGAGGCGGAAAATGCGAAAGTATCTGTGCGCAATGCGCGCCGCGAGGCTATCGAAGGACTGAAGAAAGAAATCAAGAACGGTCTCAGCGAAGACGTTGAGAAGGATGCGGAAAATGACGTGCAGAAACTTCATGACAAATACATGAAGAAAATCGATGCGCTCTTTGCAGAAAAAGAGAAAGAGATTCTGACTGTGTGATGTCTGATCTGATCAGCATAATAGTGCCGGTTTACGGCGTGGAAAAATATTTGCGTCAATGCGTTGAAAGCGTATTGGCGCAAACTTATTCCTGCTGGGAACTGATTCTTGTGGATGATGGCTCCACGGATGGCTCCCCGCTGATATGTGATGAATACGCTGCCGCGGATCAGCGCATAACTGTGGTTCATCAGGAGAACGGCGGGTTGTCTTTCGCAAGAAATTCGGGGCTTGCGCGCGCAAAGGGATGTATGGTGACATTTCTTGATGCCGATGACACTGTCCATCCCGAATACCTTCGTATATTGCATGACCTTCTTCTTGGTCACAATGCGGATGTGTCTTGCGTCTCGTTCACAACAGACGGTGCTTTCGATGTGAATCACGCACAGGTCCGTTGTTACGATGGCAAATCGTTTACGAACGCTATGTTGTATCAGAAATTCGGAAATCTGACGCATTCGGCATGGGGCAAGCTTTACAGGAGGGAAATTCTTCCCGAATCCCCCTTCACAATTGGCATCGGCTATGAGGACCTTGATGCTTTATACAGAATCTTTCCGGGACTCACCAAAGTTGTCACCACCTCTGCCGGGTTATATTTCTACCGTCAGAATCCACACAGTTATCTTCATACTTTCAATGCCCGGCGAGCGGATGTGCTTGATGTGACTGACAGGATAGCGGAGTTTTTCTCAAAGAGCGGGGCATATCCATCTCCTGAGCTTTACAAAGGGGCGCGCGACAGACGCATGAGCGCGCATTTCAACATATTCTGTCTTATGTCGATCAATGGTCACTATGACACAAGGCTTGAAAACAGGTGCTGGAATGTGATAAAAAAGGAAAGAATCTGTTCTGTAATCAATCCTGAAGTCAGGTTTAAGAACAAGGCGGGAGCAATACTCTCTTTCTTTGGAAGAAGAGCGGTTGCCTTCTTTGCCCGTTTTGTATACCGCTGACACGGCGGTACTATAGCGCTCCTTGCTCGATGAGCGTGGCTATCCGCTCTATCATTGCGTCTTCCTTGTTTTTTTCCGGATGGAATCCTGCCTTCATGTTCATGCCGAAAAACCTGCCGAATGTCTGCCAGAACCCGGCTCTGAATGAGCCTAAGAATGCCTTGACGATATTGAACGAAGACTGGTCGGTCTCGCGGTTTATCAGTTTGAGCAACACCTTTCCCTGGTTTTTTGTCATGGTTTTCACCACAGGCTTGTATTGCTCGAAAATATCCTTCTCAAGGCGTTTCAGATGACGTTCACGCTCTTTGCTGTCCGGAATAGTCTGGATATATTCATAGGTCTCGCATAATGCCGAGAAGGCGAGTTTCGCATAGGGTAGTGTCTTGCGCACATCTCTGACTGTCCGCCAGTAGAACTCCTCCTGTTTCTTATTCTTGAACTTCAGGGGCGGATATACGTTCAAATCCCTTATAAAGGTGTAGAGGCAGGTATCGCCGTATTCATCCACAATATACTTGTGTCCGCGATATGCCTTTATCTTAAGGCGCAGCTCACCCTGTGTCTCATCTTGAGCTGCTGAGGGCAGAGAGACACACAGGATGGAAAAGACCATCGCCAGAACTATATGCAGGCAGGTTCTTGACATCTGCGTTTTCAGAGAATATTAACTACATTAAAAGCTTACAAAGACAGCTGAATACAGCTTTCAGATATAAATTCTTCAAATAAACAGGAATGCCGCGTTTTTACCTAAACGGAATAGTGCCTCTAATATTGAATTGTTTAAGTTAACTTTTGTTGCAAACTCATTTTTCAGTTCAGCCAGTCGCCCGGGATTCGATGTTTCCATCTGTCGCGCCGAGCCGCACACTCCGTCAAGGTCAAGGAAATTTTTTACGAAAGAAAACAGCGATTCGTTGAATTCACCGATGGTTCCGTGGCTGCGTTCAAGATAAATTTTCTCTATCTCCGGATATATATAGGCAAAATATGGTGATTTGCCATATATGGCGTTTATGGTTCCGAGGTGTTCCTGCCGCCACCTGCCGTGATCGGAAATTCTGATTCTGTAAAGATCGGGATTTCTGTGTTTCAGACAGGCGCTTCCCCCTTCGAGGGGCACTGAAAGAATCTTCCCTCCCTCTATGACGGTGCGGGCTGCATTGTTTTTTGAAATTCCGGACACCCCTTGCGAAATGAGTGTCCGGAATATTTCTGCCGATGGAGCGAAAGGATATTGCGTCGTCATTTGTCGCGCATGTTTTTGCCATCCGGGTTTGGATTGGCGAAAATCCTGTTCCAGCGAATCTTGCCGTTGAAAAGTCCGCGTTCCTGATCAAAAGAGGCAATTATGAACAGAGGTGAGCCTACGATATGGTCTTCAGGGACAAATCCCCAGTAACGGCTGTCTGCGGAACGGTCGCGGTTGTCGCCCATCATCCAGTAATAATCCATCTTGAAAGTATAATACTCCTGTTCCTTGCCGTTGATGAATATTTTCCCGTCGCGCATGGTGAGGTCGTTGCCTTCGTATGTGCGGATGACCCTTTCGTAAAGGGGATAATTGTCGGGGGTAAGGTGCAGGGTTACTCCGCGTTTGGGAATCCAGAGCTCGCCCATGTCCGTACGTGTCCATCCGTAGTCTGCGTCAAGCGGGAAGATTCCGCCGAGGTCGAAGAGTCCGCTCTGACTTTCGCGCTGCAACGGACCGATAACCTCCCGCCATGTCTCTATTTCCGCTTTCATGGCTGCGGTAAGCGGCACATCATAATATGAGAAGCCGGCAATCTCGTTTCTTGACGGCATTCCTCCGTGATCTTCTTCGCGAACCCCGAGGTCATGCCATTTCTCCGCCGAAATCGGACCGTTTACAGNTATTATATAGTTATACTGAACGTTTTCAGGTTCGGGAACGGCTTTTCCGTTGATATATACCGTGTCGCCGGAGATTCGCAGACGTTCGCCCGGCAGACCTATGGCGCGTTTGACATAGTTCTCGCGGCGGTCCACAGGACGCCACACGACTTCTCCGAACATGCCTCTGTTCGCTTTGATGTATTCAAGAGGTTTCTCGATTCCTTCCCTGCGGAGCTCGTGGCATATCTGGTAATAGTCGGGGTTGGGGATTTTTGTCGCTACGGTGTCACCCTGAGGATAGTTGAAGACCACGATGTCTCCGCGTTCGATGGAACGGAAGCCGGGCATGCGGTGATATTCGAGCTGTGGTTTTTCGAGATAGCTCTTTGTATTAATCAGAGGCATCGTATGCTGTGCGAGCGGGAAGTGTATGGGAGTCTGCGGAACCCTGGCGCCGTAGATAGTCTTGTTTACCCAGAGGCGGTCACCTACAAGCAGAGATTTTTCCAGACTTGAGGATGGGATTTCGTATTGCTGCCCGATGAACGCGAATACGAAATATATCAGCACCAGTGCATAAACTATAGCGTCTACCCATGCCATCACGATCCGGGTCGGTCCCTTTTTCTTTTTCCACCATCCCCAGGGAATTATGTTGGTTATATATATGTCGAGCAATATGAGCCACAGGAAAAGCAGCCAGGGATTGCCCATCAATATTACCCAAAGGAAAAATATCGCCGAAACCACACCGAATCTTGCCCAGCG
The DNA here is from genome assembly GCF_905219685.1 of Barnesiella sp. CU968. NCBI lineage: Bacteria > Pseudomonadati > Bacteroidota > Bacteroidia > Bacteroidales > Barnesiellaceae > Barnesiella > Barnesiella sp. CU968. Next base: position 5,250 of record NZ_CAJMXD010000078.1, on the reverse strand, counting down.
TGTGGCTTTTATGTTTTTTATATGTTCTTTAAATGATTCGCTCTGCATGATATGATGCCTTTATCAGATTTTGGATTGTACTGTAGCTTCTTAGAAATTGAATACTTCCCCGATGGTGTGGAAACCTTTGCGGTCAGCAAGCCATTCGGNGGCTATCACTGCTCCGAGAGCGAAGCCTTCACGCGTTTTGGCACTGTGAGAGATGGTTATGCTGTCGACCTGTGAATCCCATTCGATTGTGTGTATCCCCGGCACTTCACCACGGCGTATATGGTCAATCTCCAATATGTCACCATCCTTGTCGCCCGAAAGGGGACTGCATTTTCTGTCGGGAGTGTTTTCCGGCTCGCACCATCCCGATATGCGGCTGTTTTCCCGGATTATTTCTTCAGCAAGGGTTATTGCCGTTCCCGAAGGGTGGTCGAGTTTATGGATATGATGTGTCTCCTCCATGCGCGGGGAATACTGCGGAAAACCGTTCATTATTTTTGCCAGATAGCGGTTCACTGCCATAAAGATATTCACTCCGACGGAGAAATTGGAGGCGAAAAGGAATGTCCCTTTCCCTTCATCGCACAAAGCCTTGATTTCGGGCATTGCCTCGGTCCATCCGGTCGTTCCGCATACCACAGGCACTCCCTGCGCGAATGAGTGGCGGATATTGCCTACAGCTGTATCGGGTGTCGAGAACTCTATGACGCAGTCTGCACTGCGGAATGCCTCGCTGTTGAAATCCGCCGTGTTGTCTTTGTCAATTATGCAGACCACTTCGTGACCTCGGTCTTTTGCTATCTGTTCTATCATATGGCCCATCTTGCCATATCCTGTCAATGCTATTTTCATTTTAATCAGGTGTTTTAGATTGTTGATTAGAATCCGAAGGAAATGTTGTCGATATATAATGTCAGTCCTTCGGTGCCGATATATGCCTCTCCGCAGCTTGACGATGCCATGACGAGCACATGAGTGGGAGTGGTGTCGGCGGGTGCCCATCCCGTTTCGTGAACAGGCACCAGTTTGCCTTTTGAATTCATGGCATAATATGCCTTGTCTCCGTCGAGGAGTCCCATCCAGGGTTTATACCAGTTTTGTTTCGATATGTCGCCGTAATGTATAGGCAACATATGTTGTTTTGTCCATCTTGTGCTTTTGGAATAGCGTTCCCTCCCGGTGCCTACACGCTGTGCGTATATGTTTCCGTCTTTGTCTTCCCAGCGTTTCTGAAGCAACACATAAACTTCGGCGTTGTCGCGTCCCGGAAGCGTTTTCTTGCCGGAGAATCCCGTGGATTTTATTCTTGTGTCGGTATCGGGCATTTCCACCTTGAAGTCGTACACGAGTGCCTTTGGTCGCTTGGTGTAGGGTATTCCCATCTCCATTTTCGAATAGGGTCCTTTCGGAGATGTTATAGGCTCGAATATGCGTCCGAGGAATATAGTCCCGGCAACCATTACATCCATGTTGATGATTCCCATGACTTTCACCTCCTCCATTCTGGCTTCCATGCGCGCAGCCTTGTTTCCGTTGACCATAGCCGGAGTCACAGTGCCCGAGGCTTTTACGACTCCTGCCACTTTGGCGTAGACGTTGCTTGTTGCCCAGGGTGAGCCGCCTTCGTTGGAGTAGGGGGTGTTGTTGCCTGGCATGGTGCGGGTCGGCGCGATTTCGTAAATCGTCTTTTTCTTTCCGCCAAGCAATTTTGATTCAGCCACTTCGCGGCTGACCCAATTGGAGAAATCGCCATATTTTATCGGCTCAAGACGCAATGCTTCAGACGTCATGCCCAGGCATGCCGCCGCTATCGGAAATATGATTCTGAGAAATCTCATAGAGCCTTGAAAGTTTTATACGGCTCCCTCATCGGATTTTTTTGCGAGAAGGAGTCTAACTCACAAAGTTACAAAATTTCTTTGAATTATTTCGGATGATTTCGGTTAAATCCATGTCTTTCACCTCAGAAAGTCGTGCGATTATGGTTTCGACAGGAAGTGTGGACTCATCGGTTTCCGCAAGAATGCGTTCAGTGGGCATCGCGGAAAGTGTGTCGGGGTTGAATTTCTCGCCGAAGGAGATGTGGCAGCCGGAGCGTATCAGAGCCATGGCGGCGGCAGGTTTCCCTCTGAATCCGTGTATGCACCAGGGTTGCGTCGGTTTCATGTCGCGTTGCAGGCCGCATATGATATCGTCCGCTTTTACATCATGGACAATCAATGGCTTGCGTAGTTTTTCTGAAATCTCGACATGTCTTCGGAACACAAGCAGTTGCCGGAACATCGGCGCGCCGCGAAGCAGGTCTATCCCGCATTCGCCGATTGCGGCGACATTGGGTTGCGCCGCAATCTCCTCCAGTCTGGCGAACAGTCCGGCATCTTCCGTATCCTGCGTGTCCCATGGATGCACGCCGACAGAATAAAGCTGGCAGGACTTCATTTCTGAAGTCTCGGCGCTGTCGGGGCGTAATGCTTTTGATATTATCCCTTCTGGCTGGGGATAAGGGCGATGCGTATGAATGTCGATGATCATGCGTTTTAAACAAGCTCTAAATGAGACGGAATGATTTGCGGTGTATCGGTGTCGCACCCAGAGTGGCGATCGCAGAGCGGTGCGCCTTGGTGGGATAACCCATGTTCTGTTCCCAGCCGTAACCGGGATATTGGCGCGAGTATTCCGTCATGAGTTCATCGCGGTGTGTTTTTGCAAGTATTGATGCCGCAGCGATCGACATGTATGTGGCATCCCCCTTCACCACCGTGTGATGCGGTGTCTGCATGTTGAGAACCGGATCGAGATATGGCTTGAATTTATTGCCGTCGACAAGTATATGACCCGGTCTGACCGATAGCCTGTCGAGTGCGCGCTGCATTCCCGCTATGGATGCGTTGAGGATGTTTATCCTGTCTATCTCTTCGGCATCGACCATCACCACAGCCCAGGCAAGGGCTTCCTTTTCAATAAGTTTTCGCAAATCCTCACGTTTGTGTGCCGTCAGCTGCTTGGAGTCGTTGAGACCTTCGCATCTGAATCCATCCGGCAGAATCACCGCCGCGCAACTCACCGGACCGCACAGGCATCCGCGTCCCGCTTCGTCGCACCCTGCTTCCACCGCCCCTTCGCACATATGTTCCTTAAGCATGTCGGAATCCGGTTAGAATCTGCGGCAAGTGACTATTGATGCGGGAGAACGCATCACGAGCTGCTTGCCGTCAAGTTTTATGATCTCGAATACCACAGGGTTGGTGTATATCCCCCACATCCGGAGCGCGAGAAAGCCGTCGCTGTCCTGATTGTAAGGGAAATCCATTGACACTGTGGAGGCTGTCTTGTCGTAGTTCATGTTGCCCGCGACTGTGCCTCCGGCGGAATTCCTGCGAAGATTGACCACGTGAAGATTCAGGTCTATGTATGTGGCTACATGAGGAGTCTCGGTCCTCCCTTCGGTCAGGTGTTCTATTGTCATTACCTGCCACTGGCCGTCGAGCTTGCCGTTTATAGGCGCCTTGCGGCAGGATGTGACGGCGATGACCGTCAGGACAGAGCACAGCAGGGGGAGTATATATGATATTTTTCTTTTCATTGCTTTTTATTTTTAGGTCCGAACAACCATCCTGTCTTACTTATTTTCAGCATGGCGCCATAGCTGTTGCCTATCAGTGGACCGGAGTCCATTCCGAAGGCGAGGTCTGCCTGCCATCCTTTCAGTTTCTTGGGTTTGTATGTGACTTCAGCCATCAGGTTGAAGCTTGTTTTTGTTTCCGGGAAAGGCATTTCGTAGGTTCCCCAGCTTTTCTGGTATGACGCGAGAACGCGGTAGCCTAATTCGTCGAGAGGCTGTCCCTTGAATCCGAGATGATGTCCCCACATGCGGTTGGAGAGGAAACTCAGACTGTGGTTTGCATTGTATATGGGGGATATTATCAACGGGTTTCCTATGCCCATTCCCCAGTGTTGCCAGCCGTTGTATATGCCGTGGTTATAATAGTTGTCACGTCCGCTGACCTGCTCGTTGATCTCGGGAGTATGGTCCCAATATACAGAACCCGACTGGTCTTTGTTGTAGATGAATTCATAGACAGCCTCGGATATCCAGCGGTTTTTCGGGAATTTTGCCTCAACGCCCCAGAGTCCGTCTTTCCAGGGATAATCGAAAAAGAGCATCGAATGGTCTTCATAGAAGTGCTGGTAATACAGCTTTACGCTCCAGTCGGATTTAGGTTTCCATGCGAGAGCGAAGTTCCAGCTTCCGAGCATGTTCCCCTCTACATTTACCTGTTCGCCTGCGGGGGTGTCATCTCCTCCTTTCATTGGAATAAGAGCCTTGATGAAGTTCTTCCAGCCATGAGGCATATAGGTTACGTGTCCGTTGCTGTATGACTGTCCGCCGAACTGGGTCGCCATCTCGAGTCCGAGTTCGAATTCAAGAGGGAATTTTTTAGCGTTTCCCCCTCTGAAGAATATTGCCTTTGAATGATAAAGTGTGTTGAGCGTATATTTGGAAGTCTTGTTCACCCAGCTTTCAATCCACCGGTTGTCAGTGAATTTGCCATATGCGATATAACCTTTTACGGCAAACCATCCTTTGGTGCCCCAGAAATCGGCATAATCGAAGATTCCGACCCTGACCTGCGGAATAGGACGAGCGTTTCCCGAATAAGTCAGGTTGCCTGTAGCCAGATCGGAATTGGAAATGAATCCGGACATCTCTTTGCTTCCCGCCATAATGTTGAGACATCGGTATTTTGCTTCGGCATAAAGCTGCTGCACAACAAACACGGATGAAAACCTTGCCGCCACGGCAAGATCGACTCCCGCTCCCCAGGTGAACCGGCGTGTGGTGTCCATGTCGTGAAACGCTCCCAGACGGAGATATCCGTTGTTGCGCTCTACAGATGAAAGTCCGTATTTATTGTTCATCAGCCAGAATGGGGTATGTTCGCCTCCGGCGATATTTATCCCTATTTCGCCATGATAGCGGATAGAGTCGTTCCATTCGGCTTTTGCCACCGAAGGGAAGAGAGACACAGCCGCCAAGGCAAGCAGTGGAAATAACTTATGCATCATTGCTGTGATTGTCTTTTGAAGTGGAATCGTGACAATTGAAATGAACGACAACGCATCGCGCATTTCAATTAAAACATCGCGTGTGATAAAAAGTTGAGACCGGCAATCGAAAATGACTGCCGGTCTCGGGGATAGGATGGATTTGGGGATGTAGTCCATAGCAGAGTCGAACTGCTCTTTAGAGAATGAAAA
>NZ_CAJMXD010000077.1:0-9545 GCF_905219685.1 Barnesiella sp. CU968 | reverse complement strand
CCGGCATCGCCGGATACACGCTTGTGTTCCACAGCAGTGGTTTCCAGCTCGTGCAGCATGAGCCGTTCACCTCTGCGGAGGAGGCTGTAAGAAACGGTTCCGACATTGTTTCCACAACGCAGATTGTGGAACTGTCAAGACACCGGATGCGAGTGCGCGACACCGACAAAGGGAAAGAACTGCAGGCGCAGATCGATGAGCTGTCAGAACTTCTCTACGCATTCCGGCATGGAATCGTGAAGGAGCGACATTACAAAAACTGACAATCTGAAACTTGAAACGACAATAACAATGAATAAATTTATAATATCGCTGATAGCGGCAGTTTCGGCTACTACCGCCTCAGCGCAGGTCAGCGCATCTCCCGAAAGGTTCTCTCCCCTTGCGGCAGGATATCTGGAACGCGCCCGCACCATGCTTTCAAGCGGAAACTACCCCGGAGTGATCGACCAGCTGAACGAGCTAAACACCAAGGGCATAATCCTTAACCAGACCGAAAAAGAGGAATATGTGTTCATGCTTGCCCGCGCTTATTACGAACGCGGCGATGCGGAATGCGTCACCCTGCTTCGTAATTTCATCAGAGATTATCCCGCATCCACCCATGCTCTCGAAGCAAGACTTTCCGTGGGTGACTATTTCTTTTTCCATCACCTCTGGCCCGATGCCCTGACGGAATACGACGGCATAGATTTCGACCGCCTGAACCGCGAGGACTTCGCCCTCTACACCTACCGGCATGCACTGACACAGATCAAGACCGGACATTACGCCGAGGCAAGACAGAGTCTGAAAGCCTTGAAGGAGAATCGTCTTTACCGAGAGGCATACACATTCTACTCAGCTTATCTCGACTATATCGACGGCGACTACGATAAAGCATACACCGGATTCTCAAAAGTGAGAAGCGGAGAAAAAGGTCTTGAAGCGGCATATTACATGACTCAGATAGACTACAACCGTGGAGAATACGACCGAGTGGCGGCAAAGGGACAGGAACTTCTCCGCTCACTCTCCGATCCGGAACTCGCACCTGAGCTGAACCGCATTACCGGTCTCAGTTTCTTCAAACTCGGCGACTATCAGCAGGCAAAGGTTTTCCTGAAAAAATACATTTCGCTGATTGACGGTTCTCCCGCTCCTGACGCTATTTACGCACTTGCCGTTGCCGACTATGCCGATGGCGATTACTCGGCGGCTGCCGAAAAATTCGCCACACTTACGGAACTTGACAATGACCTTGCGCAAAGCGCATGGCTCTATCTCGGACAATGCGATGTGAAGACCGGCAACGATGATGCTGCCGCAATGGCGTTCGAGAAGGCGGCGCGCATGGATTATGACCGCAATGTGTCGGAAGTGGCTCTCTACAACTACGTGGCAGCTCTGACAAGAGGTGGCAAAGTGCCGTTCTCCTCTTCGGTAGACATGCTGGAAGGCTTTATCAAACTTTATCCCAATTCGGAATATACTCCCAAGGTAGAGGAATATCTGGCAACTGCATATTACAACGAGCGCAACTATACCAAAGCACTCGCAAGCATCGAGAAGATAAGACACCCGTCCAAAGACGTGCTTGCCGCCAAACAGAAGATTCTCTACGAACTGGGAATCGAATCGATGACCAACGGACGTCCGCAGGAGGCTTCGGGATTCCTCAACCGCTCGCTTGAACTTGCCTCGCATGACCGCAGGCTCGCAGCACAGACCCATATCTGGCTCGGCGATGCGGAGTATTCGCAAGGGAATTACGCCAAGGCATCGGCGGCATACAATACTTTCCTCAAATCGGAAAACAATTCTTCCAACCGCACTTTGGCTCTTTACAATCTCGCTTATTCCGAATATCAGCAGGAGAAATATGCGGCAGCCGCACGTGAGTTTGCCAAGGCTCTGGCGGCATCTCCCGCTCTTCCCGCAACCCTCAAGGCGGATGCTGTCACAAGGATGGCAGACTGCCAGTATTATACGGGTGACTACCGGACAGCCCGCGATACCTATGCCCGTGCGAAAGCGGAGAATGCTTCAGATGCGGATTATGCTTCTTACCGTCATGCCGTCATGCTCGGTCTTGACGGGGATGTGAACGGAAAAATAAAGGAACTTTCCGAGATTGAAAACAAATTCCCGGATTCCAAATGGATNCCCAATGTGCTTCTTGAGAAGGCTCTGACATATGAGGCTATAGACCGTAATGACAAGGCGGCTGACGCCTTCAGCCGCCTTGCATCCAGATATCCCAAGTCTGTGCAGGCAAGGAAAGCGATGATCAACCTTGCCCTTACTTATTCGAAAGCTGGAAAAATGGAACAGGCTGCAGACACTTACAAGGAAATAATCCGCACCTGGCCGTCAAGCGAGGAGGCATCCATTGCCAACGATGACTTGAGAAAATATTACGCTTCGCGGGGAGAGCTGCCGCAGTATGCGGAATTCCTCCGCGGTGTTCCTGAAGCAAAACAGCTCGATGCCGATGAAATGGAACAGCTCGCATTCGACAGTGCGGAGACTGCCTATGCCGGTAATATAGAAGACATAACTCTTCTGAGAAACTATGTGCGTGACTATCCTGACGGCAAATACCTCGCTCCAGTATTGCTTGACATCGCAACCTCGCTCCAGTCTTCCGGGAAATTTGTTGAAGCAGAGGAAACTCTCGCACACCTTGCCGAAGCTCGTCCTCATTCCGTGCAATATCCGGAAGCCCTCCTCCTCCGTGCCGAGATTCTGGAGAATGACATACCGGGGCGCGCATCGGAAGCTACTGATGTCTACAAAGCTCTGGCAAACACAGGAGAAACTGATTTCATGGCTGACGCATATGCCGGAATAGCACGCACGTCGCAATCCGATTCAGAACGTATCGAATACGCACGCAAGGCACGCAACAACGGCGGCATAGGTGCCGACCAGGCAGAGGAGATGCAACTTGTCGAGGCTCTGGCAATGCTCCGTTCGGGAAATACGGAGGAAGCTCTTGACATGCTTTCTTCTCTCGCGGCAAATCCCGCCGGTATCGCCGGAGCCAAGGCTGCGGTAGAACTCGGACAATATTATATCGACAACAAGGATTTCACCAATGCAGAGAAGGTTTTGCTTGAATTTACTGAAGCCGGAACACCTCATGAGTTCCAGCTCGCCCGCGGATTCATCCTCCTTGCCGATGCCTATAAAGGGCAGGGCAAGGCTTATCTTGCAAAAGAATATCTGCAAAGCCTGCGCGAGAATTATCCCGGAAACGAGCCGGAAATCCTTAATGCAATAAAATCACGCCTCAACGCTCTCAAGTAATGAAGAAACATATCATATACGCCTTTGCCGCCGTCTCGGTGTTACCCGCAGCGGCTCAATATAACCAATCGATTTCCGTAGACGGGAAATATGTGCCGGAGGTCTTTCGGCTCGACCGCATAAATTCTTTCCCGAAACAGGTCAAATTCTCTCTGGAGACCAACCCGCTTTCATATGATGGGAGAAGCGTTCCGGCTGCATTCGCCCCGAGTCTCCTTCCACTACCCGCCACCGGATGGCGCGATACCCGGGAATATTCTGATTCCCGAGGCTATCTCGATCTGGGAGCCGGAAGCTGGCTGAACTCCACCCTGAGTGCCGGATACCGCTTCATTGATGACAGAAACACTACATTCGGCGTGCGCCTGCAGCACAATTCCACCTCGCTGTGGAAACCGGAAGTGTCTGAAACTATGAAAGACACCCGCATGTACCGTTACGATGAATCCATCGGTTTCTACGGATCTCACGACTTCAACGGAAAAGGAAGACTGAGCGGTGCGTTAGACTGGCATATCGGCAACTTCAATTATTACGGATACAATCCTCAATGGAGCAGTTTCTCGGACGAAAATGCCCCTAAAGCTCCGACACAGACACTCAACGACATATCTGCACGGTTCGGATGGCAATCACCCTACAGGTCAGATGAAATCACATGGAATGTGGAAGCCGGAGTGCGCTATTTCGGATACCGCTCAGCCTATTCACCCCTGAAGCGGATGTTAATCGGTATGCCGGATGAGGGGATAATGCTTGAACGCGCATCGGGAGGAAGGGAAACAGACATAAATCTTCTCGGAGGCGTAAACTTCCCCATGTCGTCCAAATCTTCTATCGGCATAGATGTCAACACCGACATACTCCTTTATTCCCATCATCAGGTTGACGGCGGCTACAGTCCGGTGCAACCGGATAACTATGGCATGCTAACTTTGACACCATATTATAGTTTTTCACGCGACAGGCTGTTAGTGCGCATTGGCGCGGAGATTGATCTCGCATTCAATGCCGGTGAGGAGAACGACCGCTATAGTTTCCTGCACGTGGCCCCGGATATCAAGCTGGATTATCTTGCAGGTCCGGTGGCTTTCTATCTTCATGCCCTTGGCGGCAGTCGTCTGAACACTCTGGCATCCAATTATGAACGTGATTATTACCAATCACCGCTTATCGGCAACTCACGACCCGTATATTCTCCTCTCGATGGTAGCCTCGGGGCTACATTCGGTCCATTCTCTGGTTTCTCAGCCGGTGCGGATTTCGCATTCCGCATCTCCCGTGGAGAATATCTCGGCGGATGGTATCAGCAAAGTCTCAATTATCTGAATCAGGTTGCTCCCGGTCTGCCGGAATCCGTTTATATGGACAACGCCGACCGCACGCTTTCATATGATTACAACCAAGACCACACCTGCAACCTTCACGGATTCAGCATCGGCATCCACGCATCATATGACCTTGGCAAAATCATAAAGATAGAGGCAAAAGGAAACTATCAGCCCCAAAACGGCAACAAGGGATATTTCAACGGATATGACCGTCCGCGCTGGACTGCCGGAATATCTGCTGAAACGAACCCGTGGAGCACTCTCAGACTTAAACTCGCCTATGATTATCGCGGTGTGCGCAATATCTACACCATAGGTAATTATCAAGGTGGCATGATTTCCGATGCCGACGTGCTCCTGTCAAAGAGACTCCCCGACATTACCTATCTCAATTTCGGCGCCTCCTACGGCATAACCTCGAATTTCACAGTATGGGTGCAGGCAGACAATCTCCTTAACCGGCACGACGAGCTCTTGCCCGGACTACCTCAGCAGGGCGTCAGACTCGCGGCGGGATTCGGTGTGACATTCTGACCGCCGCATATAAAAGATTCGCAAACCATATTTTCTCTCCGCTTGTTATCAAGTAAGAAAAAAACAATTTATGAGCACAATGACCCTCACATATCTGAATGAAGACGATAAGGCATACGGACTTGCCGGGATGGCTATTTCGCTCGCCGCGCTCGATGCGATCGATCGCGTGGCAGGCGTCTCTCTCGACTCAGACGGCCCGATGGTCACGTTCTCTCATCAGTATTATTTTTCCGGTTCGCCGTCAATTTCCCCGAAAACTACCTGGGATAACCTACTGCGCAATTTCTATATCACCTCGGCGATGGTGATCTCAAACGTGATGTCGAGATCCATGGTCAGACTGGGACAGGATGTCCCGGCAGAACTGCTTGACACGATACACAATGAAATAAGCCGCGAAGGACGCGACACCTGTTCTCTCGAAGATGACGAAATCGACACAATCTACGAGAAAACGCGTTCCTATATGGGGCGTATCTTCCGCAATCCGAGACTCCACCCCGCAATCGATGACTTCGCACGAACAATCTCCCGCCGTCGCACTCTGAGCGGCAGCGAGATAATTGATGAATTACGCGCACTTTCAATAATCTGACAATGCTTGAGGATATTCAGAAAGCTGTAGACAAGTGGATCCATGAAGTCGGCAAAGGGTATTTTTCCGAACTTACAAACATGGCGGTGCTTACTGAGGAAGTAGGTGAGCTGGCAAGAGTCATCGCCAGAGTATATGGTGACCAGAAAGCAAAACCGGGAGACCTTGACAAAGACGTGCACGCCCAGCTCGCCGAAGAACTCGCCGATGTGATATGGGTCGTGACGTGCATTGCCAACCAGACCGGAACAAACCTTTCCGAAGCCTTCGAGGCTTCTTTAAAGAAAAAATACACACGCGACCGCAACAGATTTTAAATCAACGCGTTGATAGCACTCCGGACATTTGGCGCAAGACTTTGGCTGAAGCCGTCTTGAGACTATTTTGAATCCGGTGCCTAAAATAAATTTTGCGACATGCAAATTTTTTATTAATTTTGCAACAGCTTCGAGGCTCGGCTCTCCTTTTTCCTATCCCTATCCCCATTCCCGGGAGGGCAGAGTCTGAAGCTTTAGGATTGTCTTATGGTGTAATGGTAGCACTGCAGTTTTTGGTTCTGCCTGTCCAGGTTCGAATCCTGGTAAGACAACAAAGTCAAGCCGCGACTGACTAATTCCCTGTCAGTTGCGGCTTGACTTTGTTATATTGCCGAATTTTCAACAAGTGTTGATGGGGTGCGGAAAAAAGGAAGACGATTGAGAGGAACACAATAACTGCAAGTGCCCAGGCATAGTAGAGATAGGGAAAAGGGGCGGCGGGTGATAATCAGATATGCCCACTTTCCAAGAATCCGTTTATCCCGATCCGAGAATAAGCAACAGGAGACTCAAAAGAAGTATGCCCAGATCTATGAGTTTCCGGCGGATATGCCGCTCATGAAGCGCTATTACACCATATGCGAACGAAACCAGCACACTTCCCCTCCTGATCATGGAGACAACAGAAATCATCGAGTCCGGCTGCGACAACGAATAAAAATAAGCTATGTCGGCGCCAGTTAGAAACAGCGAGATTCCTAATATCGACCACCGCCAGCGGAATCTCACTCCCGATGCGCCGGAACGCGCCAGCACTATCAATATCACTCCCATAATCAGCACCTGATAAAGTGAATACCATGCCTGAACCTCAAGAGGCGCATAGCTGCGGAGAAGATATTTGTCGTAAAGCGCACTTACCGCACCGAGCATCGTTGCCCCGATAGACATCCACAGCCAGCGGCTGCGCCTGAAAGAGAAACCCTCGGCTGCCCCTATGCGGCTTATCATGAAAAGCGAGACAAATCCAAGCAGTATGCCGAGCCACTGAAGCAGGTTCAGACGCTCTCCGAACACCAGTAACGCACCGACAAGAACTATTACCGGACGCGAGGCATTGACCGGTCCCTGAATAGTCAGAGGCAGATGTTTGATAGAGAAATAACCGAGTATCCATGAACTCAGCACTATCACCGCCTTAAGCATTATCTGCAGATGACCGTAAACTGTATCGTTGAGTCCGAAACCGCCATGCGCGAGGTTCATCACGATTACAGGCGACATCAGCAGCGTTCCGAAAAGAGTATTGAGAAAAAGCACTGTCGGCACATTGTTGTCGCGCACCGACAATTTTTTCATTATATCATAGAATCCAAGCCCTAAGGCGGAGCAGACTGCAAGCAATATCCACATGACTTTGAACGTTGAAAAACAATCGGGAGGAATTTTGTGCAAAATTACAAAATTCCTCCCAATTATCTAAATTCTGAAACACAACGGCGGCTAAGATGCCGTTTCTGTCATGAGTCAGAGTGCTTCAAGTGTGAACGGAGCGGGGCGGTCAAGTGTTGATTTCGTTTCATTGCCGAAAAAGTCAGTCCAGGAAATATCCACCGGAGCATCGGGCGTGGATGCCTTGGCGCGGAAAAGCTGGAACTTGCGCGGCTTCTGATAACCTTTGTTCTCTACCTGATTGAGCCATATCGTATTACGCACCATATACGACACTGTATAAAGAGGATTCTCCTCGGTCACAATCTCCACCGGAAGTTCCTTGCCGTTTTCGGTTATCTTAAGCGTCCCTTCCGGATCCCATGCCCACAGATTCACATATATATAATTCTCTGGCACATCGCTGTAATCTGTCCATTTCGGATAATTCTTAAGAAATGCCCTCATTTCCCGGTTATTGGCGAAATAATCCTTCACTCCGTTCATATCCCACGCATAGAACTGCCTGTCTTCCGGATATTCGAAAGCTTTGTGTTCCCACTTAAGGTCTGAACCGTCAACCGTAAAGAGTTCGTATCCTGCAGGCGTGCCGTCCGGACAAAGATTCTTGAGCGCGGTAGCTCTCGTACGCCACCATGAACCGCAAGCACCGGAAATGTTGTGGTCGGCGAGATTCTGCTCTTCCTCCGGCATGCGTACAATACACTGTCTGTGCGAATGCCCTGAGAATGTATGTACATTCTTATATGGCTTGAGAATGGATAGCAGTTCGCGAGAACTTGTCTCTTCCGGCTTGAGCCTGTATGCAGAGCCGTCGTTCTTCTTCCAGCGCAAAAGCGGACAGTGCATGCTCACCACCACCGGTGTGTCATAAGAGACTCCGGCAAGGTCTTTCCTGAGCCAGTCAAGCTGTTCCTGTGTGAAATTCTCCTTATAATTGCGGCGTCCTGTTATCCCCGGATAACTCGGATTTTCCAGAGTAGCGTTGATATAGTCTATGTTGTCAAGGAATACATAATGCACATCGCCTATATTATGCGAATAATACCGCGGACCGAAAGTTTTCTGATACGGAAGCGATGCCCGGAAATCAGCCCCCTCACCTGCCGGAGTGGCTCCGTCGTTGTCATGATTTCCCATAACATTGAAGAATGCCGTGGGATAGTCAGCCTCGTTCAGCGTGCCGCGCAGATCATTTATACTGTACTGATGCGCATACCAGTATAAATCCCACGATCCGTCACCAAGATTGATTGTATAGGCAGGAATACCGGCAGCTTTCAGTTTGCTCACCTCCTCCTTTATCCTGTCTACATAAGGACCGGAGAATATATCCACATCATTGCGCTCGTTGGCAAGATGAATATCCGCAAGGAAAATAACCGCGTGTCTTTTGTTATCGGTTTTCTTCAGACAGAAGTCGAGGCGTTCATATTTGTCGGCAGGCATCGTGAAGTCAGCCCAGAACTGGGGCATCACATCTTCCCGCACAGCCTCATAACCGGAGGGTGTTGTAATGAACACCTGTGGATTCTGTTTTTTCGATTTAAGGTAATAGGCACCCTTCTTGTCGGTCTTTGTCACTTCGTATCCGTCTGAGACAGTTACACCGGCAACAGGCTTCCCGTCACATTCAACCGTTCCGGCAACCGTAACACCCTTGCCGGGCTTCACCGGCAACGAAGATTTGAACGTTGATTGTGCATTGACGGCTACAGCAAAAGCCAATGCCGCCGCTGTCAAGGATAATTTGTAAAGTTTCATCTCGAAATGGTTTATAGTTATTATTGTTGCTTTCTGAAAAGACTTTTGCAAAGTTATGAAATTTTATTTATTCTACAAATCCATCACATTTTATTTAAGCAGCTGCCGGAAATAATTGCAGGCTTTTTCTTTTATTCAGGGATTTTTACCAATTCCTTCTTTTTCCGACCTTATCTGAAACTATCCGATTTATGGTTGCGTCTAACGCTATGATTTCCTAATTTTGGGGAATTATTTACAATAACAAAATGACAGTCGAAACAATAACACCATACGATTCCTCTCCTCTGCGTTCTCTTTTCGCGCTCGCTCTGGTAA
>NZ_CAJMXD010000076.1:0-9602 GCF_905219685.1 Barnesiella sp. CU968 | reverse complement strand
ACTTGAGCCATCGAAACAGTGGGTGCACAGACGGCACTTCGGCAAACCGATACTTTCCACCAATGTTTCTAAGGGATTGAACTTCAATGAGGTCAGACCGAATCTCTGTCGTATTTTCTCAACGAGTGCCTCATATTGAGGAGATCCGGTCTTGGCATATAAATCAAGATTCTTTTCGGGATCACCTTCGAGTTCTTTTATAATGCGGCGAGTAAGCAGCTCCATGTCAGACTTGGAAGATGTAAAGCCGAGATAGCGGCAACCATAAATCAACGGCGGACAAGCGATGCGCATGTGCACCTCTTTCGCTCCATTGGCATACAACTCTGCCACGTTGTCATTAAGCTGGGTACCCCTCACGATGGAATCATCGCAGAAAAGCGCTCGTTTGCCCTCAAGCATGGCATGGTTGGGCACAAGCTTCATTTTTGCGACCAGATCTCGCATAGACTGATTGGCAGGTGTGAAAGACCGCGGCCAGGTAGGCGTGTATTTCGAAATACAGCGCCTGTAAGGTATCCCGTGACCTGAAGCATAACCCAATGCCATTCCGACACCGGAATCAGGAATACCGCATGCACAATCTACATCTGTCGGATCGGTCTTGCCCATAGCCTCACCCGATGCGAAACGGGTTTCCTCGACGTTTATTCCTTCATAGCATGAGGTGGGGAATCCATAATACACCCATAAAAAGCTGCAAATCTGCATCTCTTCGAGAGGTGCACTAAGTTGCCTGATTCCGTCTGCTGTAAATTCCACAATCTCTCCCGGACCGAGATCTCGCAGAATCTTATAACCGAGATTCGGGAATGCCGTGGTTTCGGAAGTAACGGCATAGGCACCCTCCTTTTCACCAAGAATGACCGGAGTTCTGCCAAGTTTGTCGCGGGCTGCAATGATACCGTTTTCTGTCAGAATCAGCATGGAGCACGAACCTTTGACTTTGGCATAGACATTGCGGATTCCCTCTGTAAAATCCTTCCCCTGATTGATCAGAAGAGCCACGAGTTCTGTCTGGTTTGTCCTTCCGGAACTCAATTCTCCGAAATGCACGCCGGCATCAAGCAATTCTTTCTCAAGATCGTCAAGATTTGTAATGTAAGCAACGGTGACGATCGCAAATTTTCCGAGATGTGAATTGATGATAATCGGCTGCGGATCATTGTCACTGATAATGCCCACGCCCGCATTTCCCTGGAATTTATCCAGTTCCGATTCAAATTTTGTACGGAAATAAGTGCGTTCAAGACTATGAATAGAGCGGCAGAAGCGCTTCCCGGCTTCGTCGTAGGTAGCCATACCCGCACGACGTGTGCCAAGATGGGAGTTGTAGTCAACTCCATAGAAAAGATCGGTTCGGCAAGGAACTTTGCCTGCTACTCCGAAAAATCCTCCCATGATGTAGAAACTTAAAATTTAAAGCGCAAAATTACTAAAAAACTCGCATTGAGTCAATATCTGTTTTAAGGATTTATTAACAATTTTAAGGAATGCGCGCTAAATAACAAAAAGCGTTTTTCAGGCGTTATATGTAAAAAGTTGTTTAAAAAACTGTATTATTCACAAACACCTCCTCCACGGCAGCATATTATGGACGAAAAGGAATTTTTTGATCACCTCGCACCGACGTGGGATGACAACGAAGTGCTTTCAACCCCCGACAAAGTGAGATTCGTGCTCGGCTTCATGAATCTTAAGCCGGGACAAAGCGTGCTTGATCTCGGCACTGGCACAGGTGTGCTTCTCCCCTATATCGCTGAAAAAATCGGAACAGCCGGGCATATAACTGCTGTTGACTATTCTGCCGGCATGTTAAGCCGTGCCAAAGAAAAATTCTCTGGACTCACTCCGACTCCCGAATTTCTCGAAATGGATCTTGAACAGGACAACATACCGGGTGAATATGACCGGATTATTTTGTATTGCGTATATCCGCATCTTCATGAACCTGTCGAGACATTACGATGGCTTCATAAAGTGTCGTTAAAAAAAGGAGGTCTGATTTCCATCGCTTTCCCCTCAGGACCGGAGTTCATCAACAATGTGCACAGGGAGAAACATTCCGAAAGCGACATTCTTCCATCAGCCGATGAACTTGCCCGCACATTCCGTCTCAACGGATTGGATGCGAAGGTGGCGCATTCAGACACAGACAGTTACATTGTAAACATTTATAAGTAATCCGAATATATGTCATAACGAATTACGTTAATGCTTCTATAATACTTTTATAATACTCTTTTAACATGAAATTCAAGAAACAGACACTCTTTTCTCTCGCAATAGCGGCTTCAGTTCTGGCATCCTGCTCTTCGAAACAGACAGAAAACACTGAAAGCAACGCGGCGTTAGACAACATCATGACACGCACAAGCATCCGTGCTTACACTGCTGATTCAATAAGCAAGGAAAACATCGAGACAATGCTCAGGGCGGCGATGGCGGCTCCTTCGGCAGGCAACAAACAGCCCTGGCGTTTTGTCGTTATAGAGAACCGAGCCACTCTTGACAGCATCGGTGCCAATTTCGGATCAATGAAAATGGCTTCGCAAGCACCGCTTGGCATTGTGGTATGCGGTGATCTTGAAGCCACTTTTCCTGAAGAGGGACGCGATTACTGGATTGAAGACACATCGGCGGCAATGGAAAATCTTCTTCTTGCCGCGCATTCAATAGGTCTGGGTGCTGTATGGTGTGGAATATATCCAATGTCCGACCGTGTGCAGGCATTCTCTGAAATGTTATCGCTTCCGGAAAACATCATTCCGATGGGCGTGGCGATAATCGGTCATCCGCAGTCCGCCCAAGAACCCAAAGACAAATGGAATCCGGAATACGTGCATTACGAATCCTGGAAAAAATCAGGAGCCAAGGGTTTCTGACGTTAATTCAGAGGCACGGACGGTGCGGGCTGCCAGTTTCGCCACTGTTATGCTTGCTTCGTAAAGCAAGCACATGGGCACAGACACAAGCATGAGCGTAAAGACATCTGACGTGGGAGTGATTATGGCTGCTGCTATGAGTATGGCGACAATGGCGTGACGCCTGTATGTCACCAGCATCGAAGGTGTCAGCAATCCTGCCTTTGCCAGCATCCACGCAAGCACCGGCATCTCGCACACAATACCCATGCATAACGAGAGCATCACCATCGTGCTCATGTAGGATTCAAGTGATATCATGTTGACCACATCCTCCGACACCTGATATGTGCCGAGAAACTGGAATGTCATGGGAAAGATGACAAGATAGCTCAAGGCTGCGCCTGTAATGAACATGACGTATGCACTTGTCACTATACCCACGGCATATTTTCTCTCCCTTGCATAAAGCGCGGGTGAGACAAAACGGAAAAGCTGATAGACAACATAGGGCGACGCGGCAAGAAAACCGGCGCANAACGCCGTTTTCATATGTATGATGAATTGCTGCGCCAGCCCTGTGTTTATCAACGCCACATCCGTTTTCATCTCATATGGTATTCCGAAAGAGGCGCAGAGATCAGCAATAACTCCGTATGTGACAAAACCGGGATATTTAGGCGCAAGGACAAAAGCGAACAGTTCCTCCTTGAATACGAATGCGACAATGCCGCACAGCAGAATTACTGCAAAAACCCGTAGCAGCACACCGCGCAACACGTCAAGATGATCCCAGAAACTCTGTTTCTCCTCCTCTCTGCCCATTATTTATCTTTGTCTGTATCTTTTATGTCTTTCTCAATATCGTTCATTCCATCTTTGAACGAACGGACACCCTTGCCAAGACCTTTCATCAGTTCAGGTATTTTCTTTCCTCCGAAAAACAGAAGAACAACAAGCACAATCACAAGCACCTCCGACATTCCGAGGCCCCCTATAAAAAGAAGTGTATTCATTTAAATTATGTTTTTATTTCAACTAATCTGTTTGGAAATCACCGACAACCTTTCATAAACTGTTCAGACTTCACGTTTGAGACGTTCAACCATCCCGTCGATGCGATGCAGTTCTGCCGGAATATCAATCGACTGCGGGCAATGCGGCGCACATTGTCCGCACCCAATGCAATGGCTTGCCTGACGAAGCCCGGGCACACTACGGTCGTATCCTATCAGGAACGCCCGGCGCGCCTCTCTGTAGTTCTCGCTCTGTCGCGAGGCAGGCACGTTGCCTTCATTGATACATTTGTTATAATGCAGCAGAATCGATGGTATGTCAAGTCCGTAAGGACATGGCATGCAGTATTTGCAGTCGTTGCAGGGCACTGTAGGATACTGCATCATCAGATCCGCTGTCTCGTATAGAAACATATTGTCTTTGTCAGTAAGCGGCTTAAGCGGACAGAAAGAACGGAGATTGTCTTCAAGATGTTCCTTGTAGGTCATTCCGCTTAGTACAGTAAGCACATCTGGATGAGACCCGGCATAACGGAATGCCCATGACGCTACACTCCTTTCCGGCTCTCGCTGCTTGAGACGGCTCACAATGTGATCAGGCACATTCGACAGTCGTCCTCCGAGCAAAGGCTCCATGATGATTGCCGGAATATCGCGTCGGGCGAGTTCGTTATAGAGATATTCGGCATTGGTGTTACGCTCGTTTACCTCTTTGGCATGTTTCCAGTCTACATAATTAAGCTGAATCTGCACGAAATCCCATTTGTATTCATCATGTCTCGACAAAAGATGATCGAAAACCGCTATGTCGCCGTGATATGAAAATCCGAGATTCCGGATTCTGCCGGCTTCACGTTCTTTCATAAGAAAATCAAGAACACCGTTGTCGATATATCTTTTATTGAATTCTTCCATGCCATCGTTGCCCATTCCTACGCCATGCAGCAGCATGTAGTCTATATAGTCGGTCTGCAGCTCTTTTAAGGAGTTGTGATACATCGCCAGAGATGCCTCCCGGCTCCATGTGGACGGAGCGAAATTCGAGAGTTTGGTGGCAATGTAATAGCTTTCACGCGGATAGCGACTCAACGCAATGCCTGTGGCACCCTCGGAACGCCCTTTGCAATATGCCGGCGATGTGTCGAAATAATTCACTCCGTGACGGATTGCAGTATCGACAAGGTCGTTGATCGCCTCCTGATCCAGTTCCTCACCTCCGTCACGACCGCTTTCTTGCGAAACCGTAGGCCATCTCATGCACCCGTAACCAAGAAGAGAAACTTTCTCTCCTGTCTTGGGATTCACGCGATAGGTCATTTTGTCTTCAGGTATATCTCCTGTAATAACGTTATCAGTCGAACCCTTTTTTGCCGCTTTCTCACATCCTGCAAACGCAAGTCCAGCCACTGATGCTCCGAGTCCGAGACGTTTCAAAAAATCCCTGCGGTTTATATTGCTCATAATTTCTTTGTTTTCAATGATTATATAAGTACAAAAGATAATGATCTCCATTTAAATAATACGGTGGCGTTCGTTGCCTTCTACATAAATGGCACTGAACGGACGTGACGGACACAGATTCTCGCACGCTCCGCAACCGATACATCGCTCTGTGTTCACAACCGGTATCTTGCGTGACTCCGGATCCGATGCCGATGACGAAACCATGGTTATGGCTCCGACAGGACAATGGCGTGCACAGTTGCCACACTCCACGCCATCTGTAAGTGGAATGCAATTCTCTTTTATCCAGACTGCCCTTCCGATCTGCACAGAAGATTTTTCTGCTGCATCTATTTTTAAGATAGCGCCTGCCGGACACACCTCGGAGCACCGCGTGCATTCCGGACGGCAATAACCTCTCTCATATGAAGATTCAGGCTGCATAAGCGTCGAAAGGTCGGTTGACGGACGTAACACTCCGTTCGGACAAGATGCCACACATAGCTGACAGGCGGTGCAATGATCTGTAAGATTCTTTATACTTTTGGCTCCGGGCGGAACTATACATGTTTTCCTCGCCGGCTTCTTTTTGTCAACGATAACTGCAAGACCGCCGTCAACGGTTTTTTCCTGGGCGTTAAGCGCGGCGGTTGTGGCGATAGCAGCTGCCATGCCAAGAAACTGTCTGCGGGAGCCGTCAACCATCACGTCTTTGCCCTCCGATGCTTCCTTTCCGGATACCTGTCTCTTATAGGTGTATGATATCGCACTTTTGCTGCATTTTTCAATACAGTCGAAACATGTTACGCAGCGGGAATAGTCAATCTTGTGTTCCTTGCTGTTGATGCAGGCTGCCTTACAGTTTCTCGCGCACAATCCGCAACCGTTACACTTTGAGGTGTCGATGACTGGTCGTAAGATTGAATATTTCGATATCAGACCAAGCAATGTCCCTACAGGGCATATTGTATTGCAGTATGTTCTGCCGTTACGCCATGAAAGATAACCGAGAATCACAATAGTCGCCACTGCCACACCGAGCGTGACACCGCTTCTGAGCCACACATCAACGTTATAGAACGCATAGCTGTTGTGTCTCTCTGCCCACAAAGCAAGTAGATTGTTGCCCCACGCAACTAAAGGAGCCATCAGCGTCTGGGCTATTCTTCCGTAGGCACTGTATGGAGCCAAGAGAACAACTACAGAACTTATGCCAGCCAATATCGCGAAGAGCATTACTGCCAGCATGACATATCTAAGAATGTTTCTTGCCGGCGAATAGGAATAACGGTTCTTTTTGCTCTTCTTGCCAAAGAAGGCAAACACATCCTGCATCACTCCGAGAGGACATATCACCGAGCAGTAGAGTCGACCGAAAAGGAGTGTTAATGCCACCAGCACGCCTACCACTCCAAAATTGAGCGCAAGCAATGCAGGAAGGAACTGAATTTTGGCCATCCATCCTAACCAGACATGTGCCATACCTGTAAAGTCAACAAACAGAAGTGTTACAAGCAGTATGCTTACAACAGCAAGTGTTACCCTGATTTTTTTCAACATAGTCCGAAAGTATTACGTNTCTAAAATTTCAAATTTTGAAGTGATTGAAACTTTTTTCAAAGTCGTTTTAATTCCCCGATTAGGAGTCATTCAGTCAACTTCTCCTTCAAATGCAAAAATAATATGAAAATTCCAATAAAACACTACCTTTTTTACCATTCATTTAACCAAAATGCCTTAAGCATCCGTATATGAGCCGTGGTTGTGCCGCAACATCCCCCGACAATGTTCAGCAGACGGTCGGCAAGCAGTGGACCGAGACTTTCTGTAAACATCTGCGGAGTGACGCCATAATTGCCGGTTTCATCAGGATGTCCCGCATTGGGATAGTAAATCAATGGAAATGGTGAAAAAGTTGCAAGTCGCCTTACATAGGGGTTTATCCTCTCAGGGGCGTCCGAACAGTTCAGACCTATTGCCAATGGCGAAAAATCCGACATTGCCGCGACAAATGACTCCAACGTATGACCGGAATACATTCTTCCAGTTTTCCCGGAAACGGAAACAGATGCAATATATGGCACTTCTCTATGGAGCTTTTCACATGCGAGACCGATTCCGGAGATAGCGGCACGGACATTTCCGAGATCGTACATAGTCTCGGCAAGTATCACGTCGACCCCACCCTCTATCAACCCTTCCGCCTGCTCCTCAAACACATCGACAAGTGTATCGAAATCCACTGCGCGACATCCGTCTATCGCCTTATTCCCAGATAATGACGATGAAAAAGCTGTAGGCCCCATGGCTCCTGCCACAAAACACCGCTTGCCGGGATTCTCTCTCATGAACCGATCCGCCTCGACTCTTGCAAGCCGTGTGGAGACAATATTGAGCTGAACGATATTTCCGTAATTGCAGTATCCCGATTGCGAAAGCCGGTTGGAATTGAATGTGTTTGTCTCAATAATATCCGCTCCGGCTTCAAGCCACGACCTGTGCATACGTGCCACAAGCTCCGGATGCGTGACCGACAACATATCGGGGTTGACGGCACAAGGCATCAGTCGCCGGAGTTCAACACCCGTAGATCCGTCCAGGAGCAGCACCCTTCGGGACATCTCATCCTGCAACGATGCGACTCCGCTTACATTTTCCGTTTTAAGATTGCACATAATCAGCAAAGCTTCCGTTGATGCAAAATTAGAAAAATTAATCAAATGACCCAAACGCCTTTGTCATACGTTTAAGGTATAAACCCATTAGTAAGTCAAAATTGTTGGAATATGAGTATGCGCCAGATAATAACCCATTTTACGGATGATGACCTATACAAGTTCACGATGTGCTGCGCGGTAATAGAAAATTATCCGAGAACCCAGGTGAAATATAAATTCATTGATCGAAACGATACAGTATATCCTCGCGGATTTGCAGTGGAGCTTCTTCGACAGATTAAATTTCTTGAAAACGTTGTCATAACCGATGAGGAAATAAGTTTCATGCGGCACAAATGTCCCTATATACCGGATTGGTTCTACAGCTTCCTCAAAGGATTCCGTTATGACAGCCGATGGGTCTCAGTATCTCAAGATGCCGAAGGACATCTGGATGTGGGATTCGAGGGAAACTGGAGCAACACCATTCTGCTTGAAGTCAAGGTGCTTGCCATAATATCGGAACTTTATTACATGTTCACAGGTCTGGACAAGGCTCTTGACTACAGCGCTTATTATGGAAAATCGGAATCAAAAGCCAGACGCATGATTGAAGGTGGCTGTATCTTCAGTGACTTCGGCACACTTCGCCGCGCCTCGTATAAGGCACAGGAAACTTGCATCAGAGCCATGAAAGACTGCAATGACAGGATAGCAGGACCCGGAAGATTCATCGGAACAAGCAATGTCTGGTTCGCCATGAAATATGACCTTACTCCTGTGGGTACNATGGCACACGAGTTCATTTGCGCCATAGCGGGAATGTATGGTCCGCAGATGGCCAACTATATCGCCATGCAGACCTGGGCGGAGACTTACAGGGGTGCGCTCGGCACATTTCTCTTCGACACTTACGGATGGAAAATATTCAGTCTCAATTTTCGGAAGATTATGCCAACATGTTCAAAGGACTGCGCGTTGACAGTGGTGACAATTTCAAGGAACTCGACCTTATTGTCAGCAAGTATAAGTCGCTTAAGATTGATCCGCGAACAAAGCAGATTGTCTTCAGCAACGGTCTTGATGTTGACAAGGCAATAGAAATTCAGAACTACGCTCACGGCAAATGTTTGCCATCGTTCGGCATCGGAACGCATTTCACAAATGATTTTCCCGGGATAAAGCCGATGAACATTGTCATAAAACTCGTGGCGGTGAAAATCACCGAATCGTGGCCTTTCTACTGCGAGACCTGCAAGCTAAGCGAAGACATCGGTAAATACACCGGCAATCCTCAGACTGTGAAAAGATTTATGGAAGCCATTCATTTCAACGAATAATATCTCCTTTCCCGGAACTACACCATCGTTACTCTCTGTAATACATACATTGTCAGCACATCTGAATGCGTCTGCGATGATTGCTAATAATTTCCCATTTTTCAATGCAAAAAGTGAAAAAAACATAAAAATATCCTTTTCATAAAAATAAACTTTTAGAGCTTTAAAAAGACTTAATATCCTTGTATGATACTCTTGCAGGATAAGAGCTTGTTTAAAAATAAACGTGAAATTTGGGGCGGCTCACTTCCGGATAAAATCCATTTAAGGCAAAGGAGCATA
>NZ_CAJMXD010000075.1:0-9614 GCF_905219685.1 Barnesiella sp. CU968 | reverse complement strand
TTCCTACGAAGGGCTGTGCAACCTGATCCACAACCGAACCCACGGCGAGGACGGCATATATTACACCTACACCGAGGAAAAACCGATTTCATTCAATCCGTTTTTCACTGATGACGGGGTGTTCGACGTGGAGAAAAAGGACAGCATCAAGACACTGCTACTGACGCTGTGGAAGTCGGAGGACGACCGCATAAGCAAAACCGAAAGCGGCGAACTTGGCTCGGCACTCTCCATGTTCCTTGACAAGATGAAAACTGACCGGAACATCGTTCCCTGCTTCAACTCCTTCTACGAGTTCATGCGCGATGATTACCGAGCGGAAATGGCGAACCGTCTTATCCCGATTTACAAACAAGATTTCGATATTGACAATTTCCTGACGACCCTACGCCAGTATTACCACGGCGGACGCTTTGACTTCCTGCTCAACTCAAAGGAGAACATTGACCTGCTAAACAAGAGGTTTGTTGTATTCGAGATTGACGCCGTGAAAGATAACAAGGAATTGTTCCCCATTGTGACAATCATCATAATGGAAGCCTTCATCAACAAGATGCGCCGCTTGAAAGGTGTCCGCAAGATGCTAATCTGCGAGGAAGCGTGGAAAGCGTTGTCAACGGCTAACATGGCTGAGTATATGCGCTATATGTTCAAGACCGTCCGTAAGTATTTCGGCGAGGCTGTGGTTGTGACACAGGAGGTTGACGACATAATTTCGTCGCCGATTGTCAAGGAAACAATCATCAACAACTCCGACTGCAAGATACTTCTCGACCAGCGCAAGTACATGAACCGCTTCGACCAGATACAGGAGTTGCTCGGCTTGACCGACAAAGAGAAAGCGCAGATACTCAGTATCAACATGGCGAATAACCCGAACCGACTTTACAAAGAGGTATGGATTGGACTTGGCGGAACACAATCAGCCGTGTATGCCACTGAGGTGTCGCCGGAGGAATATCTCTGCTACACCACCGAAGAAACGGAGAAAATTCATGTGCTCAACCGCGCCGCCCAACTTGGCGGTGATATTGAGATGGCTATCCGGCAATTAGCGTCTGAAAGACGCGACCATTAACAACCACAAATCAGATTATGTATGAAATTTTCAAGAGTCGCGGCAAATGTTGCGTCAGGGATTGTCATTGCCCTCGCGGGCCTCCTGATGATAGTTCTCAGACTACTGATATTTACCGCAAAACTAATCGTGGGCATGGCTCACAAAATCAGATAACTCACTAATCCAAAGTTATAGATGAAACAAATAAAAATTATAATTCCGCTTATCGCCCTATGCCTGTTCCTCGGAACCGGCAGGGCGAAAGCCCAATGGACGGTCATAGATCCGTCCAACATTGCCCAAAGCATAGTCAACTCGTCAAAGTCGCTGGTGCAGGAGTCAACCACCGCAAAAAATATGGTGTCGAATTTTCAGGAAACCGTGAAGATCTACCAGCAGGCGAAGAAATATTATGATGCACTGCAAGCGGTCAACAACCTCGTCCGCGATGCCCGCAAGGTGCAGCAGACAGTTCTGATGCTCGGCGACATATCCGGCTACTATGTGAACAACTACAAGAAGATGCTGACCGACCCGAACTACACATCGGCGGAACTGTCGGCAATAGCCTCCGGCTACACGAGGATACTCGAAGATGCAACCGGCGTGCTCAACGACCTCAAACAGGTCGTGAACATCACGACACTCTCCATGACCGACAAGGACAGAATGGATGTCGTAGATGATTGCTACAACGAGATGAAACGGCTTAAAAGCCTGACCGCCTATTATACAAACAAGAACATTTCGGTGTCCTATCTCCGTGCGAAGAAAAAGGCTGATACGCAGAGGGTAATCAACCTGTACGGCGACGGTTCTGAAAAATACTGGTGATGCCTATGTTTTGCTCCATTGATTTTTCAAACCTCCACACTATACTCCGGTCGCTCTACGATGAGATGATGCCTTTGTGCGAGGACATGACGGGAGTCGCACAGGGCATTGCCGGACTCGGCGCGTTGTTCTACGTTGCCTACCGTATCTGGCAGTCACTGGCAAGAGCCGAACCTATTGAGGTATTCCCGTTGCTCCGTCCTTTTGTGATAGGCTTCTGCATCATGTTCTTTCCGACGGTCGTGCTCGGCACAATCAACTCAGTGATGTCGCCGATAGTACAGGGCTCGGCAAGTATGCTTGAAGGGCAGACGCTCGATATGCAGAAATACCGCGAGGAAAAGGACAGGCTGGAATATGAACAGATGATGCGTGACCCGTCAACCGCCTACCTCGTCGATGATGCCGAGTTTGACAGGCAGATTGATGAACTGGGCATTACTGAGGTCGGCACAGCCGCCGGAATGTATATCGAGCGAGGAATGTACAAGATGAAGAAAGCGATTTCCAATTTCTTCCGTGAACTGTTGGAGATGCTCTTTCAGGCTGCCTCGCTGACGATAGACACGATAAGGACTTTCTTCCTGATTGTGCTGGCGATACTCGGTCCCATATCATTTGCGCTCTCCGTCTGGGATGGCTTTCAGAATACACTCGTCCAATGGATATGCCGATACATTCAGACATACCTGTGGCTACCGGTCGCCGACCTGTTCAGCACGATACTCGCCAAGATACAGGTGCTGATGCTCCAGAACGACATTTCTGAACTGACGAACAATCCCAATGCGGACTTAGATGGTTCAAACACTTGTTACATCGTCTTCATGATTATCGGCATAATCGGCTATTTCACAATACCTACGGTCGCCGGTTGGATCATTCAGGCAGGTGGCATGGGCAGTTACGGTCGCTCAATCAACAGCACCGCCATGACCGGAGGCAGAATAGGCGGAAGCATAGCCGGAGGTGTCGCCGGCAATATCGTCGGACGGGCAGGCAAATTGCTCAAATAGCCGCATATCCAAGTCTATGGACAACGACGGCCTGACAGTGCTGTCGCTTTTCGACGGCATGTCGTGCGGAGCGATCGCCCTGCGGGAAGCCGGAATAAAGGTCAAACAATATTTTGCGTCCGAGATTGACAAGGCTGCCATACGCCAGACCGCACACAATTTCCCCGACACCATACAACTGGGAAATGTAGTCAATATCTCGGCGGCGGATTTGCCCCGCATAGACCTTCTTATAGGCGGTTCTCCGTGTCAGGGGTTCAGTTTCGCCGGCAAGCAGATGAATTTCAAAGACCCGCGAAGCGTGCTATTCTTTGAATACGTCCGCATACTCAACGAGATCATGGCATATAACCCTGATGTGAAATTCCTTCTGGAAAATGTAAGGATGCGTGCCGAATATGAAAATGTCATAAGCAGCCATCTGGGATTGCAGCCTGTGGCGATAAATTCATCGCTTGTGTCCGCTCAGAACCGGCTCCGGCTTTACTGGACGAACATACTTACCTTGTCAACTCCACATCTCTTTGGAGAAACTGTACGGACGGCTGTTCCCCAGCCCGAAGACAAGGGTGTGTATCTGCGGGATATTCTCGATGATGAGGCTGATGCACGGTTTTTCCTTTCGAGGAAAGACATAGATAAGCTGGAAAGGCAGATAGCCTATGAATCAGAAAGTCAGGATTTCAGACCGGAAGAGAGTTTCATGGATCTGTTCCGCGATGATGATTTCTGCGAAACTTACGCAACGACGCCAGCCTCCTGTTTCTGTCCTGAGAACTGGATTTCCAGCCACACTATCCGTCCATCCCCTGACATAGAGCGGTTTCCGCTGTCCGCCGTACAAGGCAGCAAGGCAATAAGGGACTGCGCGTTGAAAACCGATTCCACCGTGATAATCTCCGGCGCCATCGTGTCGCCACAGTTTGGCGGAGGGTTCAGGCCCGTATTGTCAGGAAAGGCGCCTTGTCTGCTTGCCACGTCGAGCAACTCAGCGGCATGCCTGATTGTCAACGGCGACGACATAGTGCTGAGGCGGCTTACTCCAAAAGAGTGCTGCCGGCTTCAGACAATCCCGGACTGGTATGAATGGGTGTGCAGCGAACCGCAGATATATAAAATGCTCGGCAACGGCTGGACGGTGGATGTGATACGCCACATACTCCAATTCTTATAAAAACATTCACTAATTAAAATTATGGAATTTAAGTCATTAAAAAACATCGAAACATCCTTCAGGCAAATCCGACTGTTCGGTATAATCGTCATATCGCTCTGCGCTCTGGTCGCGGTAGCCTCGGTTATGATGTCCTTACGGTTTGCCGAAAAACAGAGGGAGAAAATCTATGTCCTTGACAACGGAAAGAGCCTGATGCTCGCCTTATCACAGGACATGGAACAGAACCGCCCAGCAGAGGCGCGTGAACACGTCCGACGCTTTCACGAACTGTTCTTCACGCTGTCGCCCGACAAGTCGGCGATTGAGCACAACATCAACCGCGCCATGTCACTGGCTGACAAAAGTGCCTACAACTATTACTCCGACTATGTGGAGAAAGGCTACTACAACCGCATAATCGCTGGTAATATATCTCAGGTGCTTCAGGTTGACAGCATAGTCTGCAATTTCAACGACTATCCCTACAATATAAGGACTTACGCCCGGCAGATGATTATCCGCCAGAGCAACGTGACGGAAAGGTCGCTTGTCACGGATTGCCGCCTTGTCAACACCGGCCGCTCGGACGACAATCCCAACGGCTTCATGATCGAGGGGCTGACGATACTCGAAAACAAAGATTTGATAACCACCAAACGTACTTTATCTCAATGAAACTAAAAATCAGAAACCTCGTGTCGCCCTTATATAATAAGGTATGGCACACACCGAAGGGGCGACTTGTCGCCAAAATCAGGAAGGCGTGCGATGACCTGCCCCGTAACCAGAGGCTGATGGTCGTGACAATACTCCTGTCGGCTTTCATACTCGCCGCTTTCTTCGTGTTCGGCAATGCCTGTTACAAGATGGGGGCGGGTCATGCCCGCCAATCCTTAGAGATTGAGCATATCGAGGCAATCCCCATACAGAAGGGACTGAGGACTATTTCCGATGAGAAACTCATGGACATTAAAATCAAGGCTTATGAGGAAATGACATCGGAAATAAATGTCGAACCATTAGACTCCGCTGCCCATGAAACTGATTGACGAACTCAGGAACCGGCTCACGCCCAAGACTCCGGCTGACCGGGAACGGGTAAAGAAGATTGCAGTCTATACCGTGTTGTGCCTGTCATGCCTCGTGTGCATCTGGCTGATATTCGCTCCAAGCGGAGATGATGAAGCGGTGGCAGGCAAAGCCAACACCGAACTACCCGACGGAACAACCGACGGTATTCCGGACAGTAAGATTGCCGCTTACCAGCAGGCTGCGCAGAATAAGGAGAAGGAAACCCGGCAGGCCCAGCTCGAAAGCATATCGGCAACGCTTGATACGGTTGCCACTCAGTCAACAACCGATATGCCGGACGCTATCCAGTCATCGGCTGACGCATACCAGCAGGCTCAGGCTTCATTACAAGACTTTTATATCTCGGAGCCGTCAGGCGAGGCACAGCAGGTTGCCGAGTTGCAGGAACGTATCGCAGAACTGGAAATGCAACAGGCGATGCCGGACTACAACCACAAATCTCCCGATGAGATGGAGTTGCTTGAGCGCTCCTATCAGCTTGCCGCCCAATATATGGGCAATGGCAACGGTGGCAATTACCAGCCTACACAGCCGCAGGAGGAAGAAAAAGGCAAACGCAATGTCCTGCCCGTTGCACAGGTCAGCCGCAATGTCGTTTCATCGCTCGGATCATCTTCCAACCGTGGGTTCAACACCTCGGTCGGAGTACAAAAGACATCAAGCAAGAACACCATTTCCGCAGTGGTCGCCAACGACCAAACTATCGCCAACGGTCAGCCCGTCAGACTGAGGCTTACTGAGCCGATGTGGGTCGGGAACAGACTTGTGCCACGCAATACAATCATAATGGGCGAAAGCCGATTGCAGGGCGAGAGGCTGGAGATTGAGATTTCATCGGTCGAGTCGGAAGGCTCCGTGTATGAGGTGGAGTTGCAGGTATTCGACTCCGACGGTCAGGAGGGTATCAACATACCCAACTCAATGGAGTCTGACGCACTGAAAGAGATTGGAGCAAACATGGGCAGCACTGTCGGCAGTTCAATCAACATCTCCACCAATGCGGGAGCGCAGATAGTGTCAGATGCGGGTCGTGGCATACTCAACGGCGTCAGCTCATATCTCACAAAGAAAGTCCGCGAGGTAAAAGTACACCTCAAAGCCGGCTATAAGGTCATGCTGCACCAGCCGGAACAAAACTAAATTCAAAACCACTAAAAATTTCCAAGTATAATGAAATTGAAAACATTTATTCTTTCAGCCATTGCTGTGATAGGCATGGCAACCCCGGCTTTTGCCAAAAACACCAAAGTTAACGTGTCTTCAACCGAAGACCAGACCACCGAAGTTGCCGAACACGACATGAATGTGTACGGTGCGAACTACACCGACGGCGACAAGTTTGACGGTCTAACCCGTAAAGTCGGCTTTGACCGAATGATACCCCCTCACGCACTGGAAGTCGCGTATGAAAAGACGACACACATCATCTTCCCCTCGGAGGTTGTCTATGTTGACCTCGGCAATGAGAACCTCGTCGCCGGACTTGCCGACGGTGCGAAAAATGTGCTGCGTGTCAAATCGGCTTTCAAGTCGTTCAAGACTGAAACAAACCTCTCGGTAATAACCGAAGATGGGTCATATTACAGCTTCAACGTGAAATTCGCCAAAGAGCCGCTGTTGCTCAACATCGAGATGACCGACTTTCTCCATGACGGCGAGGCAGTCAATCGTCCCAACAACGCACAGGAGATCTATCTGGAAAAACTCTGTCAGGAGTCGCCGATGCTCGTGAAGCTGATTATGAAATCTATCTACAAGCAGAACAAACGAGAAATCAAGCATATCGGCAGCAAGCGTTTCGGAGTGCAATTCCTTCTCAAATCAATCTACACCAATAATGGTTTGCTCTATTTCCACACCGAACTGAAGAATACATCAAACATCACTTTCGACATTGATTTTGTGTCGTTCAAGATTATGGATAAGAAAGTTATCAAGCGAACCGCCATGCAGGAGCAGGTGCTTGAACCGCTCCGTGCCCAGAACTATGTGACTGTCGTACACGGCAAATCCACTGAAAGAACCGTGTTTGCTCTGGAAAAATTCACAATCCCCGATGATAAGCAGCTCGTTATCGAGGTCGCCGAAAAGGAAGGTGGCCGCCATCAGTCTTTTGTCGTGGAGAACGATGATATTGTGAGAGCCAACGTAATTGACGAATTAAGCATACAGTAACCGATGAGAAAAGCGATAATGATTTTCGCTGCCATGCTTGCCCTTTTCACGGGGCAGGCAATGGCCCAGCGATGCCTCCCCGGAATGTCAGCCGTGGAAATAAAGGCGAATATGGTGGACGGTTTTTATACCGGCAACTCCCGCAACTGCGGCTATTCTTTCGGAGTATATTACTCCGTGTTCAAAGGCAACGCCAACACATGGACTTTCGGCGGCGAGTATCTCCAGACCTACAAGCCATACGGCGAAAAAGGGCGTATCCCTGTGGCGGAGTTCACTGGCGAGGTCGGCTACAACCTGCATCTGCTGAGCGACTACTCGCAAACCTTCCACCTCTATGGCGGCGTGTCGGCCATCGGCGGATATGAAACGGTAAACTGGGGTAAGTCGGTACTGTCCGACGGATCCACGCTCCATAACGGCGATGCCTTCATATATGGCGGCGCACTGACCATTCAGGCAGACTTTTACCTCTCCGATAAAATTGCCTTGACTGCCAACGTGAAAGAGCGTTTTGTGTTCGGCAACTCCACGGGCCATTTCCATACTCAGTATGGTGTCGGTGTCAAATTCATAATCGAATGAGCCTATGGGAATGACAGTGATTGACCTCGACATAAAAAATCTTCCTCTTGAAGAATTTATGAAGGCTATGGGATTTGAGCCGATAAACCGGAACAATAATCTTCTGACCTACGAGTCGCCATATTCGGCAAATGGCAATATCGTTGTGGATACCGATGCCAACGGTTGGTACGATAAGGCACAACCCGAAAAAATGTATGGCGGCATATATGACCTCGCCTATGAGATAATCGGCAGTGCCAATAAATCGGAACTAAACCTGTTCATCGCCTCGGAAATGAAAAAGGTTCGTGATGTGAAAATGTATCATGTCACGGCAAACGATCCGGGAAGAAAACAGGAACGACCGCAACGCAAACGTGGTATGCGCCTATGAACATCGACGCTATCAGACAAATCCCGTTGGTG
Source organism: Barnesiella sp. CU968 (assembly GCF_905219685.1). Classification (NCBI taxonomy): domain Bacteria; kingdom Pseudomonadati; phylum Bacteroidota; class Bacteroidia; order Bacteroidales; family Barnesiellaceae; genus Barnesiella; species Barnesiella sp. CU968. The sequence goes on along the minus strand of NZ_CAJMXD010000075.1, from coordinate 1,288 downwards.
GATTTTCTCAACCACCTCGGCTATCAGCCGACAGGACGCGACAGCAAAGGACTGTGGTTCTACTCTCCATACCGCAATGAGCGTAAGCCGTCGTTCCATGTCAACCCGCGTAAAAATCTATGGTTCGACTTCGGAAGCGGAGCAGGTGGCGACATATTCACTCTTGCCGGAGAACTGACAGGCGAAACTGACTTCATCAGACGGGCGGAGTTCATCGCTCAAAAGATGCAGTTGCCGGTCGAGAAGCCTTATAAACCCGTGCCATTCGTTGAGGAACCGACATTTGAGAATGTCGAAATATCACGTCTGGAGTCGCCGATACTGCTGAACTACCTCGCTGACCGTGGCATACCCCGTGACATCGCCCAACGATACTGCGTACAGGTTGACTACACGCTTCATGGCAAACGGTATTATGCCGTCGGCTTTGAGAACAATGCTCACGGATATGAATTGCGCAACCCGTTTTTCAAGGGAGCATATCCGCCGAAAAACATCACGCATATCGCCAACGGCAACCCACGGTGCAACGTGTTTGAAGGCTTCATAGACTTTCTTTCGGCGGAAAGACTTGGCTATAATGACGGTAACGACAGCGTGGTACTCAACTCCGTGTCAAATCTCAACAAGGCAATACCTTATCTGCAACACTATCCGCTTGTGCTATGCTATCTCGACAATGATGTTGCCGGACGTGCAGCACTCGCCAGACTACAACGTGAGTTTGGCGACAAGGTGGCGGATAAATCCTCACTCTATCCTCAACACAAGGATCTGAACGACTACCTTATGTCGCTCACTCCGAAAAAAGCAAAATCAACAAAATCAAAATTAAAACTCTGAAAAATTATGACTACAATTCTCAATAAGATTGGCGCGATGCGCCTTACTCCCGCCCGGTTCTTCGGGTTCTGGGCAACACTCTTTGCCCTCGTGTTCACTCTCTCGTCATGCACTGACGATCTCGATGTGCAACAGTCTTACCCCTTCACAGTGGAGGTAATGCCTTACGCTGAAAAGATAGTCAAGGGGCAGACCGTGGAGCTGCGCTTTGAGATCAAACCGGAAGGTAACTACACCAACACCCTCTACACAATCCGCTATTTCCAGTATGACGGCGAGGGAACGCTCAAACTCGTTGACGGTCCGGTGCTGGTTAACAACGACCGTGTTCTGCTCGAAAGCAAAACATTCCGACTGAACTACACTGCCAAATCTTCCGACGCACACAAATTCCTCGTGGTCGTAGAAGATTTATGTAATGGACAACATACATCTTCTAATGTTG
>NZ_CAJMXD010000074.1:0-9771 GCF_905219685.1 Barnesiella sp. CU968 | reverse complement strand
GACCCTCACAAAAATAGCCGCCCAAAATCTGGACGGCTATCTTTTTAGGATATACCTGCTATCGCGGACGGTTGTACGCACAAGAGGTCCAATAATAGGTCTTTTTGTGTTCGAAATCCTGATAGGAATATTCCAGGGGATAATAGATGGCAGCCGATCCTGTCGTTGACAGGTATGTGTTGCGGGAGCTTACAACTACCTGCCCGGGAGCACAGATATCAGGCATTATCCTGCCATCGGGCGTCTCTCCATAAGATGAGAAATAGCTTATGTCTCCGATTGTTCCTTCCTGATATCCCGAACCGGTAATATTTGCTGACACGTAGCTTCCTACTGCGAGGGTGTTACGTCCAGAAGCCATATTGCTATTGCTTCCTGCGCCATCCGGTATGTCCAGCCCCGGTATATTCCGGTTTCCAAAACTCATATAAGATCCGTCGCAATACATGAAAACTTTCTTACCCGGTTTTCCCTTTATCGTGATACGGGTAAAATATCTGTTTGCATTTGCAGCTGATCTTGCAGTAAGATACATGTTCAGTTGGGCTGTGTAACGGTGGTTGTATGTGTCGACACCGGCGATGCCTCCCATGAAGCTGTTAGAATATATGTTTTGAAACTCAGTGCCTTCTGTTATCAGGTCCATACGCCGGGTGTCAAGATACTCGTTGATCATGTCGCCCTGCGAAGCGTATGATGACCTTTTTTCAGGTATTTGTAATGAATAGAGTATATCATCCGGTTTCGATCTGGATATGATATCAAGCGAGACTTCAAAAGGAGTGTTGTCTTCCCCCCATATCTCTATTGAGCCAAAAGTCTGGAAATATCCCTCAACTTCTGTATATCCTTTCAGTGCAAGGGTTTTTATGTAAGGATCTTCATCCGAAAGTAGCTTTATTATAGAACAAGGTGTGTCGCGTTCATTCCCCGCGGAGAGACATATGACGGCATCATATTTTTCCGCGATATCGTTGATTGCCTCCGTAAATTCATCAGTGCCGTCATGAGGCCCGAGATTATCACCGAAAGATAAATTCATGACACAAGGCTTACCTTGTTCGCTGGCGTATTTGCCTATGCGTTCGAGCGCATCAAGTATCTGCACGTTGTATCCCTCTCCGCATCCCACGATCAGTTCTGCACCAGGGGCTACTCCCCTTAGGTCCGGAGCATTTGTGTCAGAGGTGTCGTAAAAACTACCGCCCATTATTCCGAGCACATGTGTGCCATGGCTTTCGGAGCGGGTGTCGCTGGTGAATGTGGAAATCTGTGCCGGTGTCTGATATATTTCCGGGTTGGCTGTCGGTTCGGCATATTCAAGCACCATTTTTACGCGATTTTCACCATTCTCATCTCGGAAGTTGATATGGTTGGGGTCAATTCCCGTGTCGAATATTCCAAGCACTATACCTTTACCGTCATAAGGCTTGTCAATATCTTTGCCTATCCTTATGTCAGGGATGTTGGAAAATGTCATGGCATTGTTGTTTGTACGCTTTATCAGGGAGGAGAGCTTGGCTCCGCTGACACCGTTTGATGCGGCAATTTCTATGGCATTGTCCGGACTTGTGCTTATTATTGCCGTTCGCGTCCCCACAAGGCTTACGATTTCTCCGCCTTTTGACTTGATTTCATCAAGCGCGGTTTCCGAGTCATATCTTATGATTATTTCCACCCTTTCATGTTTTATGGAGGGCATTGTCTTTGAGAACTTTTGTCCGTTTTTTACGGAGGTGCACGAGGACACTATCTCGCGTAATCTGATCAAGTCGGCGTCGCGAAAATTCACCTGGGAAGTTGCTGCCAGAGATGCGATGCATAACGGAATGGAGAGAACTAAACTTCTTTTCATACGCTTGGAGGTTTATATTGCTATTCATTGCCTGTGCCTGTGTTGGAGCGAAACTGGAACGGAAAAAATCAAGCAGATGGCAGATTGTATAAATATTGAGCCGTTGATGCATGTTGATGCATGCTGTTATAGTTGCAAAGGTATAATTTATTATTTAAAATTAACAATAAATGAAATTAAATTTTTAAAAATAATTAAAATTTGTTGCTTATTTTACAAATTTAACTTAAATTTGACGCGATTAACAAGCGGAATAAAATATTGGAGCGAATATTTTGCGAATAAATTTAGTATTAATAATATTCTGCATCGGATGGCAGAGGCTGTCCTGAGCCGTGTAACAAGTGGAATATTATTGATATGTTCTTAATCTGTAAGTGGCAAAAAGTTTAAATCAGATAGCAATAATGCCACTGTTTTTGCCATTTACATCAAACACAATTTCTTATGAACAGATTATTATCAGTGCTCTCTATCGGGATCCTTGTTGCTGCAGGCAATCTGACAGCTTCAGGACAAATAAGCCGGGAAGTTGGCAAGGATGCGGGTTCTATTCAGTTGAAAGAAACGCCGCGAGGTATTAAATTGTCGCCGGATATGTTGAAAATGCGTCATCAATCCGCTGAATCGACTTCAGGCAATGCCATCGGGGAGGTGTCATTCCTGAAGCAGACACCTCGGGCACGAAACGGAAGCCGGGTGTCAAAACCGGGTGTCAAAGCGGCTTTGCGGGCCACTTCATTGCAAGGTTACTGTGTTTATGCCGGCAATGCCGGCGAGCCGGGATGGTATGATATAGCTTTGCAGTCGGGTTCGTCATTGAAATGGAAAAAGCAAGGCAAGTATTCGCCCGCTTGTGGATTTGTCAGGGGAGATGAGGTTTATTCATTCTATACCTATACGACAAGCGATGCAGGACTGACAGATGCAGGCATTGATATCATAGACTTGTCAACAGGTAAGGTCAAGGCTTCGTATCCTACTGACATTTTTGACACATTAGAGAAAGTGGTCTTGCTTTCTGCATATGATAGTGAGGAAGATACAGCATATGTAGTAACGCTTGACCAGACGGGCAAAAATTATCTATTGCAAAAATTTGATCCCATTTCAAGATCATTTGTAAACCTTGGTGTTAACGTTCCTGCAGACTGGCTCGATATTGGATGGAATCCCGCCGACAAGACTCTTTATCTTTTTGATACGGGTGGACTTCTTAAGAAATATGATAGCAAAGGGAAGCGTTTCAGTCAGGTTAATTCTTTGTCCTGGGATATGGAAGAGTATCCGCATGACATGGTTTATAGTCCAAAGGATGAAGCCTTTATTCTTTTGCTTGATTCTTATGACGAGTCTGATTACCCTTGTACGGATATGCTCTTGCTTCCGGTTTCGGGCAATGCTGCTTATTTAGGGACTATTGAGGGAAATCCGCAATATAAGATATTACATGTTTCTGACAATTATGTTAATGCCGCCGGAGCGAAGGCGCCGGTATTGAAAAGTTGGGATGTTACGGGAAGTTCCACCACCGGAAGTTTTACGGTCACTTTGCCAGACAGTTATGAAAACGGGACTTCTATAACCGGATCTGTATATCTCCAAGCCAAGATTGATGACAATGATATTTCTGGAGCATTCAATGGTCCTCCCGGAGCATCGGTTGTTATTCCGGTTAATGCACCGGAAGGTCTTCATCGTTTTTATGTTACGCCTTACACATTGGGAGATGATGGGAAGATATATGGCACTCCGCTCGTGTTTGACAAATGTATCGGGATAGATGTTCCAACGGCACCTGCCGGAGTCACGTTGACGGAGACCAAGGTTAGCTGGAATGCTGTTACGAAAGGTGTTAACGGAGGTTATGTCAATGTCGCGGACATAAAATATAATGTATATGTTGACAAAATCCTCATGAATGAATCTCCAGTTTCTTCTACGTCTCTTGACATTACGATTCCCGTAACGGGTGTTGTCGCACATAAGGCAGAGGTTTATGCCTTGTCCGGAGGGAAGATTTCAGAAGCCGGGGTGTCGGAGCGTTACTATGCCGACGGACCACTTTCTCTTCCTGTCTATCTTGGGGCAGAAGAGGGAGAGAGAGATCTGGATGACGAGGTGATAGGTATGTTCACCATTGTCAAAGATGCCCTTAATCAGAATGAGCCTCTTCGCGGCTGGCGCTATGATGATCAGAATGACAACACGGGAGGATTCTATTGCCTTGCCCCTAAGGCGAGTTCAATGGGTGAGACATCTAACGAATGGCTCTTCCTTCCGGCAATTAATTTTACTGATAAAGACGCGCACTATCGCTTGTCGATGGAAGTGTGGAGCGGCAACCATTATTTCACTGCCAATGAGATATACGAAGTGGCATTGTGTCAGCGTCCTTCTCCTTCGCGTGCAATAACAATAAAGGATGCCTCCACTGTCTATAAAAGTCCATATTTCGAGCAGTCGGAAACTCTCTTCCAGGTTCCGGAAGAGGGAGAATGGTATATAGGTATACATTATATTTCTCCGGTCGGATCCTATCGCCTTTATGCCCGAAATTTCAAGATTGAGAAAGCGGAAGCATCTTCCGAAAGTCCGGCAGCTGTGACGGATCTTCGTTCCAAGGCATTTCCCGATGGAGAACTTAAGGCGACACTGACATTCAATATGCCACGGCTTACCATTTCGGGGAGCGAATTGCCGGCTTCAACAGTCATTACTGCCGCTGCAATATCTGAAGCGGGTGAAGCAACTGTTACAGGCACTCCCGGAGATCCGGTTTCAATGACAGTGCCCACGAAGCAGGGGGATAATATAATCAAGGTTACTACAAGTTCAGACAAAGGGGTTGGATTGCTTTCAGAAACAACAGTATACTGCGGAGTGTATCGTCCGGCGACACCTGTGGTAACAGCGACCGTATCAGACGATAATCTTTCTATAACTCTTGATATAGATCTTGAAGATTATAATGAAAATGGCGAATATACGGGACCTGCCCAACAGGATGTGACCATATATCGTCAGATAGGAGGGGAATGGCGACCTGCTGCAGAAATCGGAAAAAACCGCACGTGGACTTTTGATTGTCCTGATGGATCGCAGTCTTTATATACATTCGGCGTTGCAGCTAAGAATGCTGTGGGGTCATGCGAAGAGATGTTTTCTTTCCCGGTTCATCTCGGACCACTCCATTCCCTGCCGATGACAGAACCTTTTAATTGTGTCGGTGATGATGTTAAATTGGCTTACGAACCTATCTCCATTGAACATCTGTCTTATCTTAAGTCAACATGGGGTGTGGATGATCCGGTAAGTTATGATGAGGCGGCAGCCAATACGAGCGGCAATGCCATAATAGCTATGTGGGATGGGGAGTCTCAGTTGCTGCTTCCAAGGTTCACCACTAAAGGGATGAGTAATGTGAAATTGGATTTAAGTATATTTTTCGGCAATCACTCACCCGAACGGGTGACCGTATATGCCTCTTCTCCGAGTCTTGAGATGGAGCCTGTCGCGACGTTCATACCGGAATCAGGGAATGGATGGGAACATAAACTCGTGTCTCTTCCCTCTGCGTTCCAAAATCAAGGCTGGGTCCAGATAATTATACGTGTCAAGATTGCAGGATATAGCCAATGTTTCATAATGGATTCCTACTCAATTGCCAATTATCCTTCGGATATGGTTACGATACATGGCATGAACGGAGCATCGCGTGGTGCAGTGGGTGAGAAAATGTCTTACTCTGTGGAAGTTGAGAATGCAGGTACAAAAGAAGCCGCAGTTCCGGACTATGTTTTCCGGGTTATAGGAGATAACGGGGTCATAGGAGACTTCAAGGATGCAGATGCCCCAAAAACTATTGAAGCAGGAAAGAGGGCAACGCTTAATTTCAGTTTTACTCCCAAAGTTGCAGATATTGGGGATGTACTTGTGCGTTTCAACCTTCATGGACAGCCATCTGAAGCCACTTCGGAAATGGAGAAGCAGGTTAAAATCCTGAATGCGCGTATTCCTGTGGTTCAGGATCTCGCCTTGGAATATAGGGAAAACAGCTCGGATGTGTTGTTGAATTGGTCTAAGCCACAGTTTGTTGAAGATTTCGAGACTGCCGAGACTTGGGATTATTCGGAAGAGTTGAAAGGTTTCCGTAATATCGACCTTGATAATGCCAAAGTGTGGACAATAAGTGAGGTGGATTTCCCTGGTGAAGGTTATGAGAAGGCATATCAAGTGTTTTCTTCAACTGTCACAGACAATATGTCGATGGCGGCGCATAGTGGAGAGCAGTTCCTGTTGTGTATGTCGCCAAAGACAGGTGTTACAAATGATTGGCTGATTTCGCCGGAAGTTAAAGGTGGAACCGAATTGTCTTTCTGGATGAACATATGTCATGCAGACTATCCGGAGACGATACTTGTCAAGTATTCTACAGAGGGGAATGAGCCTGAAGATTTTACGAAGTCGCTTGATAACGGTTATATCTGTCCGGATGAACAGGGTTGGTTCAAATATGATTTCCAACTTCCTGCCGATGCAAAATACTTTGCTTTACACCACGTCGGGGATGACGGCAATGAGCAGTTCGGTCTGATGATTGACGACATTTCATATGAACCCGTTTCTGGCGTTGCGCCTATAGAAGGTTATAACTTATATCGGGATGAACAGCTTATCGGGTCCGGACTAAAAGAGACAACTTATTTTGATAAAGGAGTTGACACTTCAGTTCCGGTAAGGTATCTTGTCAAAACTTTGTCTACAATTAATGGGGAACTTGTTGAGTCTGATCGTTCTAATGTTGTTTGGGCAACGGGGACAAGCGGAATTGGAGATATTGCGTCCGATGGATTTGTGACTATTTCGGGGGAGAAGGGGTTTGTCAGAATGTGCGGATTTGCATCAGGAGTTCCTTATGTAATTTCAAATGTGTCAGGAGCTATGGTGTCTGCCGGAAACATCTGTGATGACGTTGAAAACGTTGAGGTCCCATCAGGTATTTATATTGTCAAATGTGGTTCATTCGTAATGAAAGTTATTGTGAAGTAGCAGTGGTGATTGGCAATATGTGCTTAAACGCCCGACGGAAACTCCGTCGGGCGTTGTGTTACGTTGTTATTGAGATGTAATTTATCGGGGGGTGATTGTGAAGGAGATTGAGCCGCGTGTTTCGCCCGCTCCTTTCTTGGGACTCCATTTCGCTCCTTTGGCTGCTTGCTCGCAGGCACGGCGGATGGAGGCTGATGCTCCGCCTGATGCTTTTGCCGAGATGACATTGCCATCGGAGTCAATCACGACTGAGACCGTGACAGTTGTCTTGTTGCGCAGAGTCACATCCGGTTTGGGACACCCCTTGAATGTGCGTCCCGACGCGCTGCCGGTGATGCCCATGCCTGTTCCTCCGGCTCCGGAGCTTCCGCTCTTTCCTTCAGAGCTGCCGTTGCGCGAGGAGAAACCCTTTGCAACCGAGGAGGTGACTTTCTGTTTTTCCTCTTTGCTTATTGACGGCTCCGTTGCCTGCACCGGACTTTCCTTCTTCGTGGTCACGAGTTTATCGACCGGAGGTGCCGGCTTTGGGTTATCTCCTTTGACCACGAGCTTTGTGTTGTCTGTTTCGGCATGTTCCGGTTCTCCTTTGAATGCTTCTGCCGGCGCATCCTGCCTGACAGCGTTTTCTTCACCGAGGTCCTTGAGTATTTCCGGTTCAAGAAACAACTCCTCATCAGGCATAAGCTCGGCAACAGGCTTCACGGCAGTCTGCTCGCTGTCGAATGAGATTCCTCCCAAAAACAACGCTACAATAATGATCAGCATTGCCACGAAAGTTATTGCAGCTGCTGTGGTTTTATCTTTTTGCTGTCTGGTCATCTGAAATACGTTCGGATATCGGTATATGTTGTCAGTTCTGCGATGCCGGTGCCTTGGCTTTGGTGGCAAGCACCATTTTCAGATTCTGGCGAGCCGCCATGTCGAGTATCCCCACCACTTTGCCGTAATCAACGAGGCTGTCGGCATATAGAGCCACCGAACGCAGCGAATCCTTCTGTTGTATGGCTGTCAGGCGCACGGCAAGCTCATCGAGCGAGATTTCTACGGGAGAGGACAGTGTCTGNGTGGAATCGTTGCGGTCCTCGACAAGATATATTGTCTTGTCTGCATCTATATAGACCTCTGTCACAGGTTTCAGCGAAGTCTGTTCGCTGCTCTGCGGAAGATTGACATCGATTGCTGCCGGGAATATGATTGTCGAGGTCACCATGAAAAATATGAGCAGAAGGAAAATCACATCTGTCATGGAAGACATGGAGAAAGTCTCGAGCGACTGGAAATTTCGTTTAAGAGCCATGATACGAACAACTTCTTGAATATTACTTTATGCCACCGGTTCGTTCAGGAGATCCATGAACTCCATTGTCTTTGTCTCAAGGGAATTCATCACGCGGTTAACGCGAGCCACAAGGTAGTTGTATGCGAAAAGGGCGATGATACCCACCACAAGACCAGCCACAGTGGTTACAANCGCCTGATATATGCCGCTCGAAAGCACGGTGATGTTCGCAGACGTTCCTGCACTTGCGAGCGAGAAGAACGCCTGTATCATTCCGACCACAGTTCCGAGGAATCCGAGCATCGGGGCGCCGGCGGCGGTTGTTGAAAGCCAGGGGAATCCCTTGCCTAACTGCGCCACTTCGATGTTTCCGGTGTTTTCAATGGCAACAAGGACATCGTTCATCGGGCGTCCGATTCTTGACAAGCCCTTCTGTATTAGACGGGCGTATGGGGTGTCTGTCCGTTTGCACAGGTTGAATGCGGAGTCTATGTCACCCTCGTGCACATAATCGCGGATACGGTTCATGAAAGAGCTGTCTTCCTTAGAGGCGCGGTTTATTGCGATGAACCTTTCGGTGAAGACATAGATCGTGAGGATGAGAAGGAGGGCGAGAGGAATCATGATATATCCGCCGTCCATTACGAGAGACCAGAATGAAAGGGTTTGCTGGGTCATAGCTTATTGATTGTGTGAATGTTTCTAATGAAATCGAATGAGGATCTCGATGTCTGCCTGCTATCGGAGACAATCGAGATAGTCATGAATTGTCCGTTCTATTCCGAGGTAGAGAGCGTCGGAGATTATTGCATGTCCGATGCTCACTTCATCAAGCAGGGGAAGACGTTTGTGGAAGAAAGAGAGATTCTGCAGGTTCAGGTCATGTCCTGCATTGAGACCGATGCCCCGTTTTAACGCTTCGGAAGAGGCTTCGATGAATTTTCCGATTGCCTCATCAGGATTTTGCGTGTAATTGTCGGCATAAGGTTTGGTGTATAACTCGACCCTGTCCGCACCTATTCTTGCAGCCTCTTTTACTTGTGCGGAATCCGCATCGACAAAAATAGAACTTCTTATTCCTGCCTGACGCAGGCGCGTTACAATTCCCGAGAGAAACTCCGAATTTGCGATTACGTCCCATCCCGCGCTTGAGGTCAGGGCGCCGGGGGCGTCCGGTACGAGTGTGACTTGCTCCGGAGCGACTTCGATTACCATGCGCATGAAGTCATCTGTAGGGTATCCCTCGATGTTGAATTCCGTTGTCACGACTTTGCGGAGGTCGTAAACGTCTCGGCGTGTGATATGCCTCTCGTCGGGACGCGGATGGACCGTGATTCCCTGTGCGCCGAAACGTTCGCAGTCAACTGCGAATCTCACCACGTCGGGAATGTTCTCACCCCTTGCATTGCGAAGGGTAGCCACCTTGTTGATATTTACACTTAGATGAGTCATATTTATTTTTTTATGAAATTGGCATATTATTTGTAACTTTGTATTCTGAAGCTGGAATGAGGTTGTCTGGACGAATTCAGAATTTACAGACTTATGAACGGATATTCCCGGTTTCTTTTGTTAAAATAATATT
>NZ_CAJMXD010000073.1:0-9830 GCF_905219685.1 Barnesiella sp. CU968 | reverse complement strand
ATTTCGAATTAAATTTAAACAGTTTCTAAACAACTTGAATTGCAAAAATAGTAAATTATGGTTAAATTTGCAATTCAAAAATATATTAAGACGATGTTGACATCCAAGGAAATCAGAGAATCTTTCAAGAAATTTTTCGAAGAGAAAGGTCATAAGGTAGTGCCTTCTGCCCCGATGGTGATAAAAGATGATCCCACACTTATGTTCACCAATGCCGGTATGAACCAGTTTAAGGATATCATACTCGGGAATCGCCCTGCTGAAGCCAAGAGAGTGACAGACTCTCAGAAATGTTTGCGTGTATCAGGCAAGCATAATGACCTTGAGGAAGTGGGTCATGACACATATCATCACACAATGTTTGAAATGCTCGGAAACTGGAGTTTCGGCGACTATTTCAAGAAAGAGGCGATAGACTGGGCGTGGGAATATCTCACAGAAGTCGTAAAACTTGATCCGAACCGTCTCTATGCCACTGTTTTCGAAGGTTATGCCCCGGAAGGTCTGGAGCGTGACAACGAGGCTGCAGGTATCTGGGAGAAACATCTTCCCGCATCACATATCATCAATGGTAACCGCCATGACAATTTCTGGGAGATGGGTGAGACTGGTCCTTGCGGTCCTTGCTCCGAGATTCATATTGACCTTCGCAGTGATGAGGAACGTGAACTTACAGATGGAGCCACACTTGTGAATAAAGACAATCCACTTGTAATAGAGATCTGGAATCTTGTGTTCATGCAATATAATAGAAAAGCCGACGGTCATCTTGAGCCGCTTCCCGCGAAAGTTATTGATACGGGAATGGGATTCGAGCGTCTCTGTATGGCATTACAGGGTAAAAAGTCAAATTACGATACCGATGTATTTACCCCTCTTATCTATAAGATTTCAGAACTGTCCGGCAAAAAGTATGGCACGGATACTAAAGTTGACATTGCGATGCGTGTAGCTGCCGATCACGTGCGCACGATAGCGTTTTCAATAGCAGATTCACAACTTCCTTCAAATGCAAAGGCAGGTTATGTGATACGTCGGATTTTAAGAAGAGCCGTAAGATACGTATATACATTCCTTGATCAGAAAGAGGCATTCCTTTATAAGCTTGTGGATACTCTTGTCGAGCAGATGGGTGATGCATATCCGGAACTTCCGGCTCAGAAAGAACTTATTAAAAAAGTAATCAAGGAAGAAGAGGATTCATTCCTTCGCACACTTGACAACGGCATACGACTACTTGATTCGTTCATAAAGAAATCAAAAGACGCCGGTAAAGAAAATCTTGCCGGAGAAGACGCGTTTGTGCTGTATGACACCTACGGTTTCCCTCTTGACCTTACAGAACTTATTCTCCGGGAACAGAACATGGGGCTTGACAGAGATGGTTTTGACAAAGAGATGAAGAAACAGAAGGATCGGGCGCGCAATGCTGCTGCTGTGGAAGCGACAGACTGGGTTGAGGTTTCGCAGGGAGAAGAAGAATTTGTCGGGTATGATCTGACAGAGACTCCCGCCAGAATACTTCGTTACCGTAAGGTCAAACAAAAAGGTAAGGAATATTACCAGATAATGTTGTCAAAGACTCCATTCTACGCAGAGATGGGAGGACAAGTCGGAGACAAGGGTGTGCTTGTTTCTCCATCAGGAGAGATTGTCAACATATTTGATACAAAGAAAGAGAATAACGTAGGTGTTCATCTGTCTTATGAGATTCCTTCCGATCCGACCGAAGTCATGACAGCACGAATTGACAAGGTTGCCCGAGCCGCCACTTCTGCCAACCATTCGGCAACCCATCTTCTCCATGAAGCTTTACGTGAGGTGCTTGGCACACATGTAGAGCAAAAAGGATCATTTGTATCTCCGGAAGTGTTACGTTTTGATTTCTCTCATTTCCAAAAAGTAACACCGGAAGAATTGAGACAGGTCGAGCATCTTGTCAATTCAAGAATACGCATGGCTATGAATCTTGAGGAATGCAGGGAGCTGCCGATTGCCGAAGCCCGTGAAATGGGTGCCATGGCTCTCTTTGGAGAAAAGTACGGAGACAAGGTCAGAGTTGTCAAGTACGGATCCTCTGTTGAGTTATGCGGTGGAACTCATGTGGCAAATACCGGAAACATAGGCATGCTTAGGATCCTGTCGGAGAGCTCGATTGCAGCCGGCATTCGCAGAATAGAGGCTGTGACCGGAACCGGTGTCGAAAACATGATGGATAATCTTCAGGATATGATGAAGGATGTTGCTGGACTCCTTGGTGGCTCTGCCGATATTAAAACCGCTGTAACACGAGCTATCGGTGAGAATGCAGACCTTCGGCATCAGGTCGAGGAGTTTATGGCAGAGCGGATTGCAACGATGAGCAGAGAGGCTATTGCATCGGCAAAAGATATAAATGGTATTAAGCTTGTTTCATTATCAGGCATTCGTCTGCCTGATATCGTGAAGAACGTTGCTTTCACCGTGAGACGCGAATGCACAGATCATACTGCTTTTGTGGGAGTGACGGTTTCCGAAGGTAAGCCACTTCTTACCGTTGCGTTATCGGACGATCTCGTGAAAGAAGGGCTGAATGCAGGTCAGATAGTGCGTGAAGCTGCGAAACTCATTAAGGGTGGCGGCGGCGGTCAGCCTTTCTTCGCGCAGGCAGGAGGCAAAGATGCAGAAGGCGTTTCACTGGCATTAGAAAAGATAATGGAATTGCTCCATCTGAAATGATGTACTTATGAATAGATATCTTGTTACTGCATTTGCAGGGGTTTGTATCGCCATAACAGTTTGCGCCGAGAATCACATTGTTATCGCAAAAGATACAAAGGTTTTCGAGGCACCTGTTGCCAAGGATGAATGTGCGGCTCTCAATAAGAATGATGACCCTGTCATTCTTAAGACCGGCATGGTATTCGCGGTAATAGAGCGTAAAGGCGGCTGGTATGTTGTTGAATATTCTCCCGGTTTGCGTGGAATGGTAATGCAGAATGTGATTGCCATGGAAGATGCTATAAAAGTGCCATCTGCCGGGACTTTCAAGGTTGCCAACAACCCTGATGAATCTGTTGTTATCAACAGAGACGGAGACAAATGGTTACTTGAATCTTCTGCAAAGAAATATGAAGGCAGGGAAAATGACAGGACTGTGATTTTCACTACAACAGATGGAGTAGCGGCATATTCGGTTTCAAACCTTTCCGGTAAGCAGGTTGTCTACAGCCTTGACAATAGTGTGACAGGATTCTTTTAATAATCCTTTAATCGGAGATTGTATAAAAAACAGGTCGCATCGTGTTTTCCGCGATGCGACCTGTTTTGTGTGTAATCTCATTATTTACATAAAAATAAGTATCAGCAGCTGCGCAATAACAACACGAGAGAACATTGCTATTGGGTAAACAGTTGCGTAACTTACAGCTGGATTATCACCCTGTATCGTATCGTTTGCGTAGTTAAGAGCCATCGGATTAGCCATAGCACCACAAAGCATGCCGCATGTCGAACCGAAATCAAGTCCGGATATGCGAAGCGAAATCAGCCCCATCAGAACTACAGGAATAACAGTTACTATGAATCCGAGTGCAATCCACAACAAGCCATCCCCCTTCATGATTGTGTCTATGAAATGAGCGCCTGAATCAAGTCCGAGACAGGCAAGAAACAGGGATAGCCCGATGCCTCTCAGCATTAGGTTCGCACTTCGTGTTGTGTATGTTACCATTTGAAAACGAGGACCAAATCGTCCCATCAAGATGCCAACGACAATCGGTCCACCAGCCAGACCAAGTCTGACAGGTGCCGAAATTCCAGGAATCACAATAGGAATGGAACCTAAAAGCAGACCCAGCACAATGCCGACAAATATAACCGCAAGATTAGGATCTTTAAGTTTGGTTGCGGTATTGCCTACAACTTCCGCTACTCTTTCAATCTGGTTCTCTTTACCCACCACAGTCAGCCTGTCTCCAAGCTGGAGAACAAGACTTGGTGTTGCCAAAAGCCTGACACCGCTTCTGCTGACTCTTGTTATATTAATTCCATAGTTGTTGCGCAGACGCAGGCTGCCGAGCTTCTTACCATTTAATTCCGGTTTACTGATAANCAATATTTTTGAAGTGAGCGAACTGTCGATTTTGTTCCAGTCAATATCACCTGTGTTCCAGTCCCGGCTTTCATGTTCGCCAAACAGAACAGTCAATGCATCGACATCGGCTTCAGTAGTTATCACCATCAATCTGTCGTTTGACGCCACCTTTATATCGGATGTCGGTATACTTACTTCTCCGTCACGCCAAAGACGGGATATGACAAACTTTATTGGAGTGATGGCTGCTATCTCCTTTATACTTTTGTCGAATACGGCTGGATTCTTGACCTGAAATGTCGCTATAAATGTATTGTGATCTTCTTCAGAAGTATTAACAACGATGTCAGAGTCCTTTACAGCAATTTTTCTTACAATGATTATTGCCAGTATCACACCTACGACACCGAGGGGATATGTCACTGCGCAACTCAATGCCGCGCCATTGGCAGATATGCCAAGCTGCTGAAGTGCTTGTTGCGCGGCTCCAAGAGCGGGAGTATTTGTTGTTGCTCCACTTATTATCCCTGTCATATCCGACATCGGCACACTGAACATGTAGCTCAAGCCGATTGCGACACCGGTGCCCAGCATGACAGTGGACAGTCCTAATAGATTAAGTTTAATTCCCCCTTGTCTGAATGAACTGAAGAATCCGGGACCGACTTTAAGTCCTAATTCGTAGATAAACAGAATCAGACCGAAACTCTGTGCGAAATTAAGCATTCCGGAGTCTATGGAGAATCCGAGATAACCGGCGAGAATCCCCGCAAAAAACACCCATGTAACACCTAACGAAATGCCCCAGACATGTATTTTCCCCAGACCAAGACCGATGGCGATGATAATTGAAATCACGATTACGGCCTGGACAGCGGAATGCTCGAATAATATATTTTCTATCCAATACATAATGCAAAATTACAAAAAAGCCTGCATATATTAAAGATCTTCTCGGTATGTGCGGCAATCTACCGAGCAAGTGACACATTTACTGCGACTCCGTAATTTGAATTGGATGTCGGGTAGGAGGAACTTGATACAAGAGGTGTGTTGACCTGGTGATCAAAGAAAGCTGACAATGTTATGCGTTTGCTTAGAATGTAGCTTGCCATAAAATTAACGGAGAATGTGCGTGTCCCGTTGGTTGCTTGCGTAAAAGCAGTCTCAATCCTGCGAATCAGGGATTGGTTATTTGACAATGCAAGGTCAAGATTTACAGAAAGATCGTTGGATACCCCACCCTGCCGACTGCCAATTTTCAATATCTTGTTGAAATCGGCTATCTTGTATCCCGCTCCGACTGATAACTGTTTGCTTGTAGTCTCGACAATCTGACCGGCTGACGTATTTAGATTAAGTGTTCTCGCATCGCGATACTCCGCATTAAACGTAAGATCATTGAAAAGAGTCACTTTTACACCAAATAAAGGAGCGAACTTCTCTGTTATGGCTACTGATGTGATATTGAACGGAGAAGACGGAATCGGCAATCCTGTCTGCTCATTAAGAATGAAGCCTCTGCCCTCTCCAATACTCACCCAATTCATGAAACTTGAATATGATCCTACCGAATATGTACACTGATACGCATGAGTAAGAGTAAAAGCTTTGAACCATTTCTGCAGGTTGCCAAGCTTTATAAGTCCGTCATAGGTTACGCGCCAGTTCGGTCGCATGGCGTTTAGTCCTTCAAAGTGCTTGAGACTGATTTTGTCCGGACTTATACCGCTATAGGCAGCAAGAAAGGCTGGAATAAGCACATCAGAACTTGTTGCACTCACTCCTCCCTGTCCTGCATCATACACTGTTCCGGCAAGAGGTGAATCTTCAAGAAATCCTGATGCAGGATAAACCGATCCGTGATAGGAAGCCTCGACACGCTGTGCTACCTGAGGGATATAAGAAAGGAACCTGTTAAAGCTTTCTGATGCATAACCGTCTTCCGCTTTGTAATTTTTCATTGCAGACATAATCGCCACATGTGTGCGCATGTACGATCCCGAGTATGATGTCGGCATACCTGCATACATGAACTGCATCAGCTCTGTTCTCGAATCTGTAAGGTTCGAGGTAAGAAGTATTTTAAGCCCCTTTATAGGCTCAAGATTCAATTCAAAATTAAACTCCTTGTTGTTAGTCCACAATGCAGGAGAAATCTGATCAGAACCGGTTATAAGCCATCCCCTGTCGAGCGCTTTGTCAACATAGTCCTTATCATAGAAGCCAAAGGCGAAGTCAAGACCGGGAGACATTGGTCCGTGCGACAGTGACTGTCCGAAAACATTACCCACATTTGGAGAAAAAAGAGGTAGATTCAATGAATGACCGCTTCTCCACCTGAATGACAGGGAGCGGGGCATCATCAGGAAACGCAGACTGTATTCAGCCAGTTCTGTCGCGAAATTTTTCTTTTCAACATTGTTTTCCCTAACTGTTATTTTTACCGTCTGGGAGCCTCTGTCAAGAATCTCAACTGTATTCTCGTCAATAATTTTGAAATTTAGTTTTTTAGGCTGTCCGTTGGCAACAGCTGCGAACTTTATCTTTTTAGTTTTAAGATTATGCTTAACCAAAGTGCTTGTATCCGGTGACAGTGTAAATGCCCTCTCGAATTTTTTATCACGCTTTCTTGCCGCATTGTTTCGGGAATTGCTATTGCGTGCGGAAGTGGATGACGAGAATCTTTTGTTGATTTTCTGAAGATATTTGGATTTGTTGAAAAGAGTCTCGAAATTCAATCTCGCATCTGCATTCCACGTTGTCTGGTTTTGGATAGTGTTGCCTAAATAGAGGTCTTCAACGGTCGCTCCCTTGTCCCATCTATAGACAGAATTATAAGTCACCGAACCTGACAGATAGTCAAGAGCAGGGATGCGGTTAAAGGGTGCGCGATAGGTGCCGGTGAATGTCTGATTGTAATTCCACGGTGTGCCGAGATGTCTGATCGAAGACAACACGGTATCTTTCCACTGTTCGTATTTATCGGCGAAGAGTCGTCTGTTTACCGCACCGAGTGTCTCTTCAATTCTTGCCGTCGTTTTGCTTGAGAATGTTAGACTCAGGGATTTTATCAGATTCCATGTTATACTGAACTGGCGGTCCCAGACAAAGTTCTTACTTACCTGAACAGGCAGCTGGAAGTCCACATCCACTTCGCTTCTTGTCTGCTGCTCATAGTAATACCTGTGCATGCCCGTATAGAATGTAAGGTTATTGAAAAGCCAGTTAATCTCCCACTCTCGGAAATACTTTGCCGTACGGCTTTTACCCTTTATCCACGCAAACGGTTTGAGTGGTTTGATATATGGCGAATACGAATATTGAAAACTGCCGCGATAATCATTCGTATTTTCATATTCTGTCGTAGGATCTATGTTCTTTTGTTTGTTATATGAGAATGACAAAGTGAAATTTGCCGGATCCCAAGGCATCGGATTCTTGCTTTGTACATTAAACTTGAAGTTGGATATCGAGAAGCTTTCCACACTTTTTTTAGTAATGGCATAGTTTTTTATAGAATCCTTCTCATGTTTTGTCTGAGCCGCATCCAATGCATCTTTCAACAGAATGTCCTGATCAAGGGGATTATATTGCGGTGTTATCGTTTCCTGAGACTTTGAGAAAAAAACAGGGGCCGACAATTTGGCTTTTTCCGGTAAAAATTTACCCAGATCTCCCTGAACAGCTACGTTATACTGTTCGTAATCCTCCATCCTTCGTGATTTAAGCGGTTGGTCAACTCCTCCAAAGCCGGAAGTCTCCTTATGTGCTGAGAAATTAACCATCGCGATGTCACTCACTGCAAGATTTACATTGGCATTTGCCGCCCAGCCGCCGGACTCGTTGAAATCCGTTACTTTCAATTCATTCACCCAGACAGTACCGTCTTTGACACTGTTTGACCTGTTGCGAATACCTATAAGCATAACCCGAACATCGCTCAGACTCGGATTGCCAAGCACAGCCACTGTATTCTGCACGTTGTCGGGATCGTGACCGGTATAAAGCACAGTGTATCCCACCCCGTCCACATTTGCGCTCTTATCGCGGTTTCTTGAAGTCTTCAGGGTAGTAAACACATCCAGTGGAATGTTCAGATAGTTTGCCAAAGGCCAGACTCGGGCTCTGTCAGCTGAATTGAAATTGTTATAATTGCCCGGAGGGGTCAGTTCCAATGGAATCTCATACTCATAATAATTATTCTTGACATCTGACCCCAAGCGAATGAATATAGAAAGGTCTCCATTGCGCAGAGATGTAATGTTGTCAATAAGAGCCTCGGCATGCACCCACATCTGAAGACGCTTGTATATCCTCATGTCAAGCTGCGTGTTTTTATATACACCGCGTGCGTCTCCGGGTTGCAGTCCTTTGACTGTAATCGAAAGAGACTGTTCATTTAACTGCGTTGCCTGAGACTGTCCCGGATCCTGAATCCTGTCAACACCGGGAGGCAAGACATAGTTAACAGGTGTTCTTGCTGAATTTTCCTCAATATTGACCACTGTCATATCGATCTCACCCTCTGCTGGCGAATCATTGCGACTATTCAGATTAAAGCTGTAATCTCGCCATTCGCCTCTTACGAGTTCCAGAGTAGCAAACCGCAGATGTGTTGTTTCTTTGAATCCGGTCATAAACATTCGGGCGAATCTGACAGTTGAGAAATCCGTTATGCCACCTACAATTTTCTCCGGCGAACTCAAAGGAATCTTGAACTGATACCAGACTGCCTGTTGCGGACCGGAGGGAGTATTGACGCGCCTTTCTACCTTGTCTGTGACATAATTTTTGCCCACCTCAAGGTCTTCCGGTCTTATCGAGACTTTATACTGAAAATACCTTTCATATTCATTGAGTGTGTTGTCCTGATTTATGTCTTCGACATCCGGAACAGCTCTTGCAGACTGATACAGAGGGTTGTCAGACTGGTCAGGAGAGAGTGAGTTCCCTTCCACTCCGTTGTAGTGTTTGTAGCGTTCAAGAATATCCGACTGTTTTTCGTCATAATATGGAGAACGAAAGAAATGATAATTATCACCCGCCGGATCATTCATCGGAGAAAAAGGATTGTTCTGCATTTCGGCAAGGACTGATGAAGATAGTTTTCCCCGCAACTTGTCAAGATACTCGTTATACGAAGGAAACGAGAATTCCTCATCGTTTTTAAGTCCGTCAAGACCGACATCCTGCATCGGTCTTGCGTTGGCTGCATTCTCAAATGCATATGTCAGCGAATTCTGTCTTGATACTTTTCCCCATACCGTTTCAGCGATGAATTCATTATTGCCGTCAATCGGAAGTCCGTTTTCATAACTCTTCATGCCGTCCTTAAGAATATCTTCGCTTATTTCTCCGAAATTGAAATAAAGGTCTCCGCCCTCAGTATTGGGATTGTCTGAGTCAAGGAATGGATCCATCATCCAGAATTGGATATATTCGACATTCGATGTCTCGAAGTTGGTGTTGTCCATTTTTTTCATTATGCCACCCCAGCGCTTTTCGGGCTGCAGCAAATTGCCGTTTTCATCAATGCGATCGGCATCAAGATTATACGGTCCCCTCTCTCTCGGATAGAACGAAAGGTTAAGAGTCTGTATATAATTTGCCTCTCCATAATTAAGATCCCGGTATGGAAAGATCTCATCTATCTTGACTTCTCTGACATATGGATTAGAGAGCATGCTTGGATCGTTTTTCATATATCCGGGCACCATCGATGAGTTTTTCTGTGTCAATAACCGGTCGATTT
>NZ_CAJMXD010000072.1:0-9997 GCF_905219685.1 Barnesiella sp. CU968 | reverse complement strand
TACCAGCTCAAGGAATGGGATGAAGCGGTAGGCATAAGCGTATAAAACGAATTTGTATATTGCCGCAATTCGGCTTCAGAACTGAAATATGTTTCAGGCGACATTGAATCTTCTGGATACTGATCCATACTCGTACATCCCCATAAGACGAATATACCTGCAACAGCAGTTAGATATCTGAGTATTTTCATGATTGATATTTGATGTTAAAAAGATTTCCTTTCACTTACTATCGTTAAAACTGTTTGGTTTTAAACAGTTTCTTAAATTTGGTCGGCTGCTCAGAAGGTTACATTGACACCGAATGTAAACGATTTCGAGAAGCCGTAAACCATTCCGTCGTTTGACTTGGTACCGGATTTCGTCGCAGTTTCTGGATCGATAGTCTTGCAATGCTTTTTGAAAGGTGACCAATATGCGAGATTCTCAGCAGAGAAATAAATACGCAGTTCATTGAAGACATTTTTCCAAACCGGCAATGTATATCCTACCGTCAGATTCTTAAGTCTCAGGTATGACACATCCTGAAGATATCGGTCATTGTTCACGTTGAGGGCTCGTTTGCCTGAATAAGCCTGATATGTGCGCAAGCGAGGGAAATAGGCATCCGGATTGTCTTCTGTCCATATTTCATTCTGGAATCCTTCTGGAATAAAGGCTATGAAAGGACGGCAATAAGGTCCCCAGAAAGTACGCGCCTCATTGCCGGGATACCAGTCGCATTTGCCGACACCCTGGAAGAATGCGGAAATATCTATTCCTTTCCACTGCAGACTGCCTCTGAAATTATAGTTATATCGAGGACGCTTGTTACCGATTATCACTCGGTCTCCGGAATCGCCCACTTTACTGTTACCCGGGGTGATGGCACCATCTCCATTGATGTCTATAAATTTCACATCACCTGCATGCAGACCGGGATTCGGACCCTTGTCCATCGCATTGTGCACATAATTCTTGCAATCGATGGTGTTCTGATATTCCTGAGCCTCTTCTTCCGTCCGGAAAAGACCGGCAACCCGATAACCCCAGATTTCACCGAGTGTCTCTCCCACGTAATGCTTGCCAAGCAACATCTCCGGGTTATCGAATTTAGTGATTTTGGAAATCTGGTCTCCCAAGCCTGCTCCGACTGAATATGTGAACGGACTTCCAAGAAGGTGAAAATTGTCAGTCCAGTTCACAGAAAGTTCATAACCTTTGGTGCGAAGATCCGCACAGTTGGAATTGGGCACAGTGGCTCCATACACATCGGGAAGCTGCGCTCCGCTCGTAAGCATGTCTTTAGTGTCGCGAATATAAAAATCACCCGACACTCCAAGTCTGTTATTGAAAAATCCGAGATCAAGACCCAGATTGTAGGTAATCACTTTCTCCCAAGTCAGGTCATCGGCAACGGGATCACTGACGTTTGCATAATATATATAAGACTCTCCATCAAACGTTATTCCCTTGTTTGCCTGATTAGTGGTCATCTCAAGGATATAGTCATAATATCCTACCTGCTGGTTGCCAAGCATACCATATGAGGCACGGAGCTTTCCGTTGCTCCATACCGGATGCAAAGGTTCGAAGAATTTTTCTTCGGAAAAACGCCAGCCGACCGAAGCAGAGGGAAAAAATCCCCATCTGTGATTTTTGGCGAACCTTGAAGTTCCGTCATAGCGTCCTGAAACCTCAATGAGATATTTGCCGGCATAATCATAATTGACTCGTCCGAAGAATCCATATGTCACAGCATTGTTTACTTTGTCAATAACTTCCGTATATTCTCCGGTAGCTATGTTAAGTGAGCTGACATCCTGACTCATAAGATCCTGACGACCTGCTTTAAAATAAAGATAGCGGTAGATTTCACCATTAAATCCAACCGTCGCTTTCAGATTATGATCACCGAAGCTGGGATCAAACTCCATGTAGGCATTTATTGTCTGACGCGTGGTGTTGGTCATGTTGCGGACAAACTTGTCAGTGAAACTCGACTTGTCGTAACCCTCGTCAATCCATTCTATCTCGCCTTCAGTGCGGCTGAAGGGAACGTTCACATATCGGCTTGAGCGTGTGGTGTTGCGGAACAGATAAGCATATTCACCAATTATTTTCCACCAGCTCAGTGGTCTGATTTCAATTGTATTTTTGATAAGGGCTTCGTTCTGCCGGTCTACCGTCTTGTGCTTGTTATAATTAAGCATGGCATTATACCCTGCACCCATGTTCACGGCATTCATGGAAATTAATCCCGGTGCGAACTGAAACAGTGATGTGCCGTCGGGGTTGGTGGAAGGAAATGCTGCATATGTATGAAGGAGAGCCTTGTATAAGAAATTATTTAGGTCGGATGTGCCTCCATGGTCATAATGTGAATTGAAGAAACTGGTGTTTACACGATATGTCAGCCAGTCTGTGATTCTTGCATTAACCTTGGCACGGAATGAATAACTTTTGAACGAATCGGCACCCTTCGCAAGCATTCCGTCTTCAAGATATGCGCGTCCGCTGACATAATAATTGACTTTTTTGGAGCCACCGGTCACAGAAACGTTATAATCCTGCATCGGACGATCTTTGCGGAAATAGTGGCTGTACCAATCATAATTGGCATAATACATCCAGTGCCCGTAAGGAGTTGGGACACACCATGGACGTTCGGGATTTTCAGTCTTGTCATCAAGACGCATCCACATCTGGGCATATTCGTTATCGCCATAACCTGTAAGGAAATAACGGGACTGGTCATTATACATAGAACTCTCGTTGAGATACATCTGCCAGAACCCGCTGGTAATATAATCGGAGCTTGTCGTCTGACGCTTCCAACCAGCCTTGAGGTCGAAACTCACACGTGCTCTGGAATCATTCTGTCCGGATTTTGTTGTGACCAGCACCACTCCCGCCGATGCCTTGGCACCATATACGGCAGCTGCCGACGCATCTTTAAGAATAGAAACGCTCTCTATATCATTGGCGTTCACTCGTGTAAGATCCATCTCCACGCCATCTACCAGAATGAGCGGTTTGCCACCGTTAATCGATGTTACTCCACGTATATTAATCGACACATCTGAATCAGGGCCGCCGGAACCCATTGACAGATTAAGCGAGGGGTCGGCTCCCTGCAGGGCTGTCGCCGCGTTACCCGTGGGTCTGCCGTTGAGATCTTTGGCGGTTACCACACTGACAGCTCCAGTCAGATTGACCTTCTTCTGGCTTCCGTAACCGACCACAACCACATCATCAAGATCTGATGCCATCTCCTGAAGACGTATGTCGTAAGATGACGAATCGTCAATTTTTACCGATTTGGGAGCATAACCGACATATGTAAGTTCAATCACATCACCTTTCTGTAGATCTTCAAGTGAGAATTTGCCGTCAAGATCAGTCACAACTGCCTTATTGGAATTCCTAACCTTCATGGTGACTCCTACCAACGGTTCCCCTTTCTCATCCGTTACAACTCCTTTTATCTTTTTCCGGGAATCTTTCTGCTCCTTTGTATTCTTCCTGGACTCTCCTTTTGTAGCGTCACCTTTCTGATAAACGACAACGGTGTTGTCATTTTTCAAAGTATAATCAAGCTGACTGTCTGCAAAAAGCTTATCGAGTGCAGAGCGTTCAGATGCGTTCTTAACGGAAAGCGACACCTTGCTGTCAAGTCCTTTAAGAGACACATTATAGAAGAAATGAAGATTCGATACCTTCTGGATTTCCTCCATAGCCTTGCGATAGCTGATTTGAGAGAAAGACACCGTCACCTCTGCCATCGCTGCAGATGAAATCGCCGCGACAGCTACAGATACTGCCGCAAATCTCAGTTTCTTAATAAATTCAATTTTCATGATGCCGTTCCTTTCACTTTAATGGTTTTTGATATCTCTATTTTCTCCCAATCGTAATTAGGATATTCAAGCCGTCCGAAGAAATAGAGTTTCACATCACCCGGCTCAGTGAGGGTGATTGTACTTGATACACATTGGCCACTCTCCTCAAACTCTTNAAAATCAACCGGATTTTCAGTGCTCTGGAACCACCAGGAGGTGTACCACCAGTAGGTAGATTTTTTCAGGGTAGGACCTGCAGGACTTGTCATGCGTATAGTGCATGTCACCTGATCGCCAACCTCATATACATCCTTCTCGGGACTGACCGTGATCTCGCTGAAGCCGGGGATTCCTCGGTCATCTTTCTCTTCACAGCTTCCCAACGGAAGAATTGCAATGAGCGTTAGCAGAATTCTTGCTGTAGTCTTTAACATGATTTTATAGGTTAATTAAAAGGTGATGAAATATTTTTACCTCATTCTGTATGAGTCTTGAAAACGTATACGGTGTTGTCTTTTTCTTTCCGATATTCCATTTCACATGCTTCGCACACTATGTCGAGCACGTGGTCGAGGTCTCCCTCCAGCATCATGCCATACACCCTCTCCGCTCGCAAAGAAGGCGTCTGGATATTTATTGCCGTCCCGTAAGTCCGAGACAGTCGTTTAAAGAGCGCCTCAAGAGTTATATTGTCGCAATGGATCTCTCCGTTCCTCCAGTCGCAATAATCCGAGGCGGTAACCATGTCTGTGTCAACATGACCGGAAGTGCGGTCATAATTCAGTAACATTCCCGGACGCATCTCTATATTCTCACGCGCTGAAACAGCGTTGACCTTGCCATCTTTGAGAACCACTGTCACAGTCTCGTCATCCTGATATGCGGTGACATTGAATTCTGTTCCACGGCACTCCACTTTCAAATTGTCACAATCAACGACAAACGGATGTCTGGCATCAGTCTTCACATCGAACCATGCCTCTCCATTTAGCTTCACGTTCCTGACCCCGGACTTTTTATCGTAGAAATAACTTATAAAAGTCTTGGAATTAAGAATCACCGATGACCCGTCTGGCAAAGCTATTCTTGACTTTTCTCCTCCCACTGTACGCACAGACAGGGGATGCTCAGGTTCATGATGCTCTATATTCAGGACCAGGAAAATACCGAATCCGGCAAAAAGAGCAGCTATCGTCAGTAGAAAGTATTTAAGACTGATTTTCTTCCCATGATTCCCTTTCACTATGTTCTGACATATATGGTCAAGGTCTGCACCTTTAGCCACCGGAGGCTGGGATGCAATCTCCTCCACCACCCATTCGTTGAGATGTCTGTCCGTGATTATCCAATTCGAGAGGAGAATTATTTCTTCCACAGATGCCTCCCCCCTGAGGGTATTTTCAGCTATATCGGTTATATCGTATTTAAGTTTATTCATATGGATTCTATCCGGTTTAAATGAAAAGTATTGAAAAAAGAACAGATACAGGCAGCATTACGGACACGACTATCCCATAGCGCTTCCGTAACTCTTCGCGCATGAAGCGTAATCCGAGTTGAAGATGTGTCTCTATAGTGCTCACAGAGAGATTCAGCTGTTCGGCAATCTCTTTGGTGGAATAATAATCAAGTTTGCTCATTTCAAACACTTTTCTTCTCATCGGAGGCATCTCTTCGAGCAGTGACCTTATATATTGCATCATAAAATTACCTTCTATGGTCTGGTCTGTCGTCAGTTCGGATTCCTTGCGATGTTGCATCAGATAGCGCTGATATATCCATTTCACAGTTTCATGGCGGCTTAGATTAAACACTATGTTTTTAGCAGTGGTGAAGAGATATGAATCTATATTCTCTACCTGAGCCGATGACTCAAGCCGCTCCCATAGTTTCTGAAAAGTTGTCTGGGTCACTTCTTCGGCAAGCCAGCTGTTGCCGTTGCTTATGGACAGGACAAAATTGAAGATCTTGCCGGAGCTTTGAAGGAAGGCTTGCTCGAATTTGTTCCTCACTTCCCTTTTACGATTGTGTGACATAGAAACGGTATAGATCTTAGGTTAATATTAGTGGATTATGTATCCGGAATCCACGGAGGTTACCTGGAGATTCCGGATACATATTTAAGACACGCAGACATCAGATTTCCGCTAATGGAATCTGGAAAGTGCCCGGAAACTTCAACGTTTTCAGATTTTATCAAAAACAAGGACTGCAAGGTCGTTCTGCCCGAACGCGGCACGCGTGCCGTCGGATTTGACCTGTGCGTTTCCGAGCACCGAGCTCTCGCGGAACTTATATCCCGGAACATCGATCACCGTTTCTTCCGGCTCGCCCGCCGAGACGCGTGTCGCCACGATAGCCATGCTGTCCCCATTGACAAAGGCACGCGCCTCTATCTCACGATTGGTAGAAGTGAAACCCTGAGTGTCGCGATAAGTGCCGGCAAGCAGAAGATCCGCATACTTGTCTCTTATGTCGTTCACTTTCTTAAGATATGCCTGATATACGGGGGTCTCGTCTATGAGACCGCGGCAACGGTATATCTCTATGTCGTTTACAAGTCCCTTTAACACTGTGTTGTTGACACGACGCGGAATATCGTTGTCATCGCGAACCTCTCTGTCAGACACCTTGACCTCGGGGAAAGTATAGCGGAACCAGTCTATGAAGCTGTTCGGACCGGCTGTGACCTGATAGATATGGATATAATCGCAATAATTGGCTGTCGCGTCCGTGAGCCATTCGGTGCCTAATGCAAATTCAGGGTCAAACTTGGCGTTGTGGTCCCGGATTTCCTTTAAGGTCCTGGCTTTGTCTGCGATCACACAATGGTTGGGCACCGGAAATTCGCGGCTTAGATCCCAGTTGGTCACAGCCTCGGCATAACCGAGCTGATCATAGAATACGGAATTGGCTCCGAGTCTGCGGGCACGGTCAGCCATCTGGATAAGTTTCTTGCGCCATTCCGCATTGCGGGTGTCGGCGACACAGAAGGTGCGTGCGTCATATGAACCGAGGAAGGAGCCGTTGCCCGTAAAACGGTATTGCTCGGTAAGCTCCGCGCCGGTATTGTCACAGTATGCTATTTTCTTTGCTTTCCCTTTTTTATAAAAATCACTTTCACGGTCTATGAGTTTGCCATTATAATACAGCAGAATCTTGCCACCGGCAGCCTTATAGTCGGCTATCGCCTTTTTCCAGGCTTCATCTCCACCCTCTTCCGTATTCGGCGAATAGTCGGGATTGCCGTTGTCCATGCCCTCAAGCCACCAGCCGAAGGGAAATACCACATCGCAACCTGAATCCTCGCCTGCTTTCTTTATGCGTCCGTTAAGATCGGCATAACGATAATGGTATTCGCCATATTGCGATTTAAAGATTATACGCTGCCAGCTCTTCATCTTTTTCACCCATTCCGGACTGTCGCGATGCTCCCACCAGCTTTTTGCCCATTCTTTATAGAAATCGGAGGTCTTGTGCCAGGTTCCGGTGTAAGGAGCGATTACATTCGCGGTGTTTACCCATGTTTCCCCGCAGAATACATGTGGAAATTTCTGGAAACCTGTTTCAAGCCGGGTGAATTTTTTATTGCCGTCAGGATAGAGACGCAGGCTGTGTCCCGTATCCTGGAATTTGGGATCGTGAGAACCGAGATACAGCCCCTCGGTGTCGTTCCACCATGCAAAGCAGTTTGACGCCATGTTTCCGCTGCATCCCGCCGTAGTGGCGCGTGTGGGATAAGCCGCAGGCATCTGGCGGAAACGTTGCGCGGGGGTCGCATAAGGCTTTGCCATGGAATGCTTCTCTATCAGCTCTTTGGGATTGTCATAGACCTGTCCGCCGGTGTGGGGTAAGAAAAGTTTATAGTCTTCAGGAAGCCTCATATCCTGAATAAGAGGATAATGCAACTCGCGCACAATAGTGTGTGGCTGGTTATTTGTGATCTCCGAACTGAACCGCACCATCTCGGGTTCGAGGGTGACGGTAAGCTTCAATGATACATTCACCGTTGTGTCTGCGTGTGTGACTTGCGGGTATGTAAGAATCAGACTATTCCCCTTCTGCTCAATTTCAGGAGATGATTGCATTCCGGCTGCGATTTCATTTTCCTTGAAACCCTTGCGCTCATAATAGAGCCGCCAGAGATAACCGTCACCGGCATAGTCACGACCGGTAGTCAGATTTTTCAGACTTTTAAGGCGTCCTCGCTCGTCTATGGCAATCTGAACTTTGTCATTCTTCAAAGTGTAGTTTTTTGCACTTGCGGCTGATATACCGCAACAACAAGCCAAGACGATAATAAATTGTCGTCTCATGATATTATTATTTTAAATGTATGTGAAAACTTTTCAGTATCTACATGTAAGCATCAGCGGATAATGATCTGATACATACTTCAGGCAATCCACCGGTTCGGTAATCGTTACAAATGAAATCGGTTCCACGTTACGATAATAGATATGGTCTATCTTGCGGTGAGGTGAATCCTCGCCTTTGCCGAATGCATTAAAACTGTTGATTTCAGGATGTTCGTCAAATTTGCGCGCATCTTCCATCCATTCATGATAGGGAGAAAGAGCCTTGACACCGTCATGGTTGATTGAGCCGTCCGCCTTCTGCAAGGAACAGTTCATGTCTCCGACAATGAAACATGTGCCGTCCTCCCCCGCTATGTCTTTGAGACGCTTAACGTTTAACTGAGATGCATGGAAGCGCGATCTTACATATGGTTCGGCTGCGAGATGCGGCTTTGTGCGCACCGGAAGATGTGTAGACATAGCAGTAAATTCCTTACCGCTTTTCTTGTCGCGAAGTTTTACCCAGACTGTTACACGCCACGTACTGTCGGGGGCATCGAAAGATGGAGACGGCACATCGGGGGTCGGCCCGAGATAGAAGAATCCACCATCCACCTTGTCAAATTTATCGGAACGATAAATCAGCCCTACATTTCCGCCGCGCCCGTCGCCGGTTCCCGGAACTTCCATATAGACGTATTCTGGCAGTGATTCCTTTAAATATGTCCGCTGTATGGTGCGCGGTTCCTGAAGACCAACCACATCGGGAGTCATCTTCTTTATCAAGTTCACGACTGCTCCTTTTCTGACATCCCAGGAGTTTTCACCGAGATCTTTCGGAGAATTATACCTCACGTTGAACGACATTATTTTCAGCTCTTCAGCGCATAGTGTGAATGCGCTGAAGAAAACTGAAAACAACGCGACTAAAACCTTGCCTTTTTTCATTCTGCAGTCCTTTCCCTACCTTAAATTTTGATTTTTTCAGCAACCTGTAGTGTTTGTTTTTAAGCTATTTAAATCTTCACCCGCAACATAATCGGATAGTGATCAGAGATATACTTAATGTTGTTGTATGGTTTTATTATTGTATTGAAATCTATAGTCTCTGCATTGCGGAAAAATATATGGTCAATGATACGGTTTGGAGTCATGGAGCCTGAACCGAAACTATTGAAAGAAGTAATTCCTGTCGCTGTGAGGTCCTTAGCCTCGTCTCTCGCATCTTTCATCCAGCCCAGCAATACTTCCCGCACCTGGGATCCATGTTTCGCCGTATTGCCGTTTTTGTCTTTCCACGAACAGTTGAAATCTCCCATCAGAAAACACAACATATCGTTTCCCGCCTTGACTTTCAGACGCTCCAGACAGAGTTCGGCACTAAGAATTCGTGCCTCTTCATATGGGGCGTTGTCATAATTACTATTGCCGGCACGCGTCGGAAAATGAGTACCCATCGCAATGAACTCTTTACCGCTATTGTTATCTTTAAGGTGCACCCATACCGTCGCACGCATTTGGTTGTCACCGACATTGAAGCATCTTGAAGGAGAATCCGGAGTGAAACTGAGGAAAAAATGTCCCGATTCTATCAAGGAAAACTTGTCTTTGAGATACAACATGACTATATTGGCACCCGAACCGGTACCGGTGTTGGGAATCTCCACGAATGAGTATTCCGTAAGCTTTTCCTTAAGATATTCACGTTGAGCAGTGCGAAGCTCCTGAGTTGCTATCACATCCGGCTGCTGATCCTTGATCATGGAAACGCAAGGCTCTTTGCGGTTATCCCATGATTTTGTGCCGGTATCACTTGAAGCGGGATAACGCATATTGAAAGACATTATCCGCAACTCGGCACTCTCCCCGGGAACAGGA
>NZ_CAJMXD010000071.1:0-9999 GCF_905219685.1 Barnesiella sp. CU968 | reverse complement strand
AATCGCCCGAAGAACTCGCGGCTGCAATCCGTGATTTCAACGCCGATGAAAGACTTCTGCACAATTATGCGGCAACCACCTTCAACTCCGACATAATGGCACGCAAATATCTCTCTTATTACGAGCAGATATTAAACAACGAAAAAATCAACAGCCTGCCCGCAGGCAACTGAGGGGCTCCGGAAGTCAATAGCGGTCAACACCCTTTAAAGCCCGGACAACACCCTCGTCCCGGTGTTTCCTCGCCACGGCGTGGTTGCCGGAACTTTTGTCCATCTGTGCTTCCGGATGCCATAGATGATATGCCAGAGCACAGAATTTAAGGTATCTTTTGCCCAGTCCCATGTTCTTGAAACGGAAAGAGATGTCAAGATCTTCCGCTCCCCATCCCTCAAAACTTTCATCATAGCCGTTTACCGCCATAAAATCATCTCTGTAGAAAGACATATTGCACCCCAACACATTTTCCCTGTTCTTACGATAACGCGGTGCAAGATAATCCGCCACCGCCACAGACCTGACGGCGTTTGCCCTCTTTGCCTCGATTCCTGCTGTGAAAGGTGTTATCTTTCTCGGCGTTCGTTCTTTACATATTTCATTCGTAAGCGCTTCGCCCAACTGGACTCTTCCCCCTTTGAGAAAATATCCCTTCCGGCTTTCCCGCACATGATCGCTGACAAAACGCTGATGTAGAAACAGGTCACCGTCGATCTGGATTATGTAATCGCCTGTGGCGGCAGCCACGCATTTGTTTCGAATCATCGCCAGCCTGAAACCTTCGTCTTCCTGACGGATATATTTGAGTGGCACAGGAAAATCTTTACAAAAACGGCTCACAAGCGTTTCAGTTTCTTCACGCGACCCGTCATCACCAACAATCACTTCATCGGGGAGGGGATTAAGCATCGCAACGCTTTTAAGACACACTTCCAGCGCGTCAGGACGATTATATGTGGATATTATCAGGGAGGTTTTCATTTTTTGATTGGCGATTGAGATATGTTTTCCGGGAAATTAATGTTTCTTATCAAATTATTGACGAAGACCGGTTTCCACATAAGTGGTTTTGTTATTGCGCGCCGAGGCGTAGAGNGCGGCATTCTTTTCCGAGCTCCAGTCGAGACGGTCGTGATGGCGATGCATCATAAGCGCATAGTGCGATGCTTTGAGATGGCGGATACCTGCATTCTCCAGACGCACATCAAGATCGCAGTCTTCACCGGTGCCCGGATCCGTGTATCGTTCGTCAAAACCGTTTACCTTCTCGAAATCGGAACGGAATATCCCGAAATTCGCGCCAAGTATACCTTGTTCCTTGAGACCCAACGGTTTGCCAAAGACATAAGGGAACCGCCAAGTGCGTCTGAGCTGCGACAATGTCTTGCCCAAAGACTCCTTGAAAAGAGAACCCACAATTTTCTTGCGCGCCAAAGCGAAATAATTTGCGGGCAGTGTACTCCAACTTTCAATCATATTGTTCAGATACTTACCCGTCTCGACACGGCGTCCTCCCATCACCACACCCTCGGTAGCGAGTCTTGCATGGTCTGCCACAAAATCCGGATGCGGGATGCAGTCACCGTCGATGAAGACAAGATAATCGCCTGACGAAATCCTGACGGCACTGTTCAGAGCCTTGTTCTTGCGCCAGCCTTCATCGGAATGCCACGAATGGAGTATCCTGATTTCAGGATGGGAATTTATATATCCCCTTATCTTGGTCACATTATCCTGAGAAGAGCCGTCATCGGCTATTATGACTTCGAAATCATGATAAGTCTGCATACGCATCGCATCAAGAATAAGACGAAGCCATTTGAAATTGTTATATACAGCTACTATTACCGAAATCTTCATATCATCAGCGTCTTTTTTGAGCAAGTCCAAGAACAAGTTTCACAAGATGCTCAAAATGGCGTAATGTGAGAGGATAATTCATGAAGCGACGCTTATAGAAATTCCTCAAAACTGAATCTTTTTCGAGAATCTTCAGAAAGCGGAAACATTGTCTTTCCTCCTCATATTTAATCTGCGAGGGAGTAAGGTGTATGTTGTCCACGGCACGTGGAAGAATATGCTTCCATTTTTTTTCATATATCTTCAATGTCTGATCAAGCCAGACACGGTCGAAATTTCCAGCCGAATCATGATAGACATCGACACAGAAACAGACATAATTCCTATATTTCAACGACAGATTAAGTGAGAAATCCACATCATAGCAGTGGAAACCTGGAAGCGACTCCTCATCAAACGGATTCTCAGCCCACACCTCCTTTCGCACGAACATCGCAAGTCCGTCGATTGTCACAACCTCGACAAACGGAGTGTTTGCATCATAGTTCGCACGCGCCACTTCTCCACACTGCAATACATTGACATACATCCATTTCAGACCCATGCCCCATCCTCCGGGCATATTGAACATCAGTTTTGATCCGGCAAATCCGACAGTGCCGCAATCCGGCTCGTCAAGTTTACGGCGGATGTCCTCAAACCAGTTTTTCGTAATGAACCCCGCATCCTCATGCATGAAAAGAAGGTAAGGAAAACGGGCACGCGAGCCACCTTCATTATATACATTTGCCAGCGAACGCGGATTCTTTACATTCTCAATAGCGATTATCTCATAGGGAATATCTCCGATGGTTTCGGCGACATTCCTTCTGAACCGCTCCAGTCTTTCCGGATAAACCGTGCTTACGATAATTGATAACATATGATATTATAATCAGTATTTATTGGGGAACTCATTCTCTAAGCCGGGACATATCGTCAGGGCTTCGCGATTGACGAGAGGTATTTGTCGACCACAAGCAGACTTATGATCTTCTCTCTCTTTCTGTCGTTGAACTGCAATGCCCATTTTCGAGACTCCTCGGAAATCATGCGCGCCTCATCGGGATGCCCGATATAATACCGCATAACATCGCCCACGTCTGAAAAGTCGGGGGCTATCTCGATATAATGCCTGCCAGCCACAAGTTGCGAATGCATCAGCCACCCCTCGACAGTGGGTTTGGGCATAACAGGCACACAACCCGAAGCCATTATCCACTGAAGCGACGACGCCATGTCGTATCCCTCAAGGGCAAGAATGAATTTATATTTGAAATGTTCAGGTATCGACACAAACTCGGATTGCCATCGTGAAGGATGATTGCGATTGGTGTCGCCCAGATCAAACATTCCGTTGTCTGCCCATTGCTCAAAAAACTTCACTCTCGCCGGCTTATTGAAAATGTCTCCTCTAAAAAAAAGTTTCGGAATCTTCTTATCGAAGGGGATATTGTCATGAGGATTGAGCCAGTGGCGTATCGAGTCGAGATTTAGAATCACTGCATTTTCCTCATTCTTTCCATTGAGTCTACGTGCCTTGATCAGTGTCGGCACCACCGGATTCTCCCATACATCCCCATCTTTGAACGCAAGGAGAGCATTTCCAGGGAAGTAACGCAAAGATCGCTGGGCATCAACCGCATATCGGCTCTGAAAATTACCCATCCTCACATCTTTAAGCGCGACACCCGCTTCCTCCGGTATCGTGCAAGGCTTTTCAAGACGGCAATAAATGTCGCGGCGCCATCTGAGATAGTCTGCATCAGCACGCTTCTCCCAGTTACGCAACACCCTTCTGCGACTGGCATTGAGCCAGAAACGGGGCACAAGATTATGAAGCGCCCCCCTGATATAGAAGAAAAGCGCCATCTTTTTACCCGGCAGAACGTATTTCTCAATGAGATTCATATTACAAAATTAACGTAAAATTTAGAAATTCGGAAGTTTATGAGTAATTTTGCAATATGCAAAATGTATTTACGTCAATATTAGTTCTGATGTTCCTTGCGGGATGCGGTGCGAAAAGAGCAGATTCCGCCGATGGATCCGGCAACTATGCGGACTCCTCGGCTATGGTTGCCGAAGCACCCGACGCAGTGGCATTCGATGCCGACAGCGCATACGCATACCTCGGCAGACAGGTGGAATTCGGACCGCGCGTTCCGAACACCGAGGCTCACGCCAAAGCCGGTGACTGGATGGCAGCCGAACTCCGGCGTCATGGAGCCGAGGTCATCGAGCAGAAGATGGATCTTGAAGCTTTCGACGGAACCATTCTTCATGCACGCAATATCTTCGGGCAATACAACCCCGGAGAGGAAGACCGGACTCTTCTTCTTGCCCACTATGACTGCAGACCCTGGGCTGATGAAGACCCTGATCCCGACAAACGGAAACAGCCCGTCGACGGAGCCAACGACGGAGCCAGCGGAGTCGCCGTGCTGCTTGAGATCGCCCGGCAGATCTCCGCCGCCAATCCGAAAAAAGGGATAGACATTCTTTTCGTAGATGCCGAAGACTGGGGCACAGAGGGAGACGATGATTCCTGGGCGATGGGCACAAGATATTTCGTGCATAATCCGGTCAAGCCGGGATATCAGCCGGCACGCGTGATTGTAGCCGACATGGTCGGGGGCGCGGGCGCACTCTTCCCGATAGAATATTTCTCGCAGCAGTCAGCGCCGGATCTTGTAACCGAACTCTGGAACGCGGCATCCGCCAGCGGATACGGCAGCCTGTTCCCACGCCAGATGGGAGGAGCTGTCACCGATGACCATGTGGAGTTCATAAAACAGGGTATTCCGGCAGTCGACATCATCGAATATCATCCACGCACAGGCTTCAATCCCCACTGGCACACGACAAAAGACAATCTCGAAAATATCGATAAAAACACACTGCGCGCCGTAGGTACGACCCTTGTGCGGTATCTTGAACTGTAAAACCGGAAGTCTTTTTACGTTCATGATTTTACCAGTTATTAAACAAAAAAACAGACAGACATATGAATTTCATTGAAGAATTGACATGGCGCGGCATGATACACACCATGATGCCGGGCACAGACGAACAACTGAACAAAGAGATGACCACCGCATATCTCGGTATTGACCCGACGGCAGACTCACTCCATATCGGTCACCTCTGCGGAGTCATGATGCTTCGTCATTTCCAGCGTTGCGGACACAAACCCCTTGCACTCGTAGGCGGCGCGACGGGTATGATTGGCGACCCTTCAGGGAAATCAGCCGAGCGAAATCTTCTTGATGAAAAGACATTGCGTCACAATCAGGAGGCAATAAAGAAGCAACTCGCAAAATTCCTTGACTTCGACTCAGATGTTCCCAACCGCGCAGAACTGGTCAACAACTATGACTGGACTAAAGATGTGACATTCCTTGATTTCGCACGCGAAATCGGCAAGCACATCACCGTCAACTACATGATGGCAAAAGACAGCGTTCAGAAACGCCTCAACGGCGAGGCCCGCGACGGTCTGAGCTTCACTGAATTCACATATCAGCTTCTTCAGGGCTTTGATTTCCTTCACCTCTATCAGGAAAAGAACTGCAAGCTCCAGCTCGGCGGCTCGGACCAATGGGGCAACATCACCACAGGCTCGGAACTTATCCGCCGCAAGACCGGCGGTGAGGCATTCGCCCTGACCTGTCCGCTGATCACCAAGGCTGACGGAGGCAAATTCGGCAAGACAGAAAGCGGAAACGTATGGCTTGACGCACGCTATACATCCCCCTACAAATTCTATCAGTTCTGGCTCAACGTTTCAGATGCCGATGCCGAGAAATATCTGAAGATATTCACATTCCTTTCCAAAGAAGAAATCGAACAACTTGTCCGCGAACATGAGGAGAATCCCGGCGCACGTCCCTTGCAGAAACGTCTTGCAAAGGAAGTCACCACAATGGTTCATAGCGAAAAAGACTACGAAGCCGCTGTCGAGGCATCCCAGATTCTTTTCAGCAACAATGCCGGAGAGGCACTGAAGGCTCTTGACGAGCAGACACTTCTCGACATTTTCGACGGTGTTCCCCGATTCGCTATCTCCAGGGCGGAGCTTGAGGAGGGAATCCCCGTGCTTGACCTCCTTGCGGTGAAGACACAGGTGTTCCCGTCAAAGGGAGAAGCCCGCAAGATGGTGCAAGGTGGCGGCGTAAGTCTCAATAAAGAGAAAATAACCGATCCTGCGGCAACTATAGACGCATCGGCTCTTCTCGGGGGAAAATATCTCCATATCCAGAAAGGGAAGAAAAACCATTTCCTTTTGATCGCCGAATAACGCACTGTTCCGAATCACCGCTGACCATCAACACATCTACAATCAATTATGGACAAAACTCCTCTTGTTTCCATTATAATACCTAATTTCAACCACTCACGGTTCCTCAGGGAGCGGTTGGAATCAGTATTTAACCAGACATTCGAAGATTTTGAAGTCATTCTCCTTGATGATGCCTCCACCGACAATTCAGTGGAAATTCTTGAAGAATATGCCAAAGACCCCCGTGTGTCGCATCTGGTTGTAAACAAAGAGAACAGCGGAAGTCCGTTCCGCCAATGGCAACGGGGAATCGAATTGTCACAGGGTAAATATATCTGGATTGCCGAAAGCGATGACAGTTGCGACCCCGACTTTCTGTTGACCTGCGTGGCAATGATGAAGAACAATCCGAAGGCGGTGATCGCTTTCGGCGGCTCAATCACCATTGACGAAAACAGTTCAAAGATAGAGATTGACAATGACCGGTGGTATGACAAGCGGTTCAAAAGACGTCAGGGTGAATGCCGCGTATTCGACGGCATTCGATACATCACTCACAATCTCATATGGATCAACTACATCTACAATGCCAGCGGCACTCTCTTCAGACGCGATGCATATGGCGACGGCTCGGAATTCGAGAGCTGCATGAGGATGCGAAATGCCGGCGACTGGCTTTTCTGGTCAATCATGGCAACCAAAGGTGATGTAATCGAGATTTACAGGAAACTCAACCGCTTCCGTTTCCACTCTGGAAGCACAACACGCGAGGGTGTAAACAAAGGGAAATCCAACGGGAATCTCTTCGATGAGGATTTCATCGTTCTCAGACATATCTTCGAGAACACCAGAATCCCGATTTTAAGGAAGATGATACGTCTGGGAGCACTGATGAAAAAAATACAACGCGCCCAGATGAGCGAGGAAGACAGGAAAGCGGCATATCTCAAAGGGAAGGAATTGCTGAAATACAATAAGAAAGACTACCTAACCGAACGGATATCAAAGACGCTGTCAAATTTCATTCCCGGAATCAGCACAATCCGCAACGACCGGCTTTAGAGCGCGGCTCTCGAAGTCATGGCTCATAAGAGCCGGCTGATAATTGCAACAGATAAAACCTCGTGGCGAAGATTTACCGTTATCTTCGCCACGAGGTTTTATTTCACCGCATATTATTGTAAGAAACTGTTTATTTAAACAGTTTCTAAAAGCTCTTAACCATCACCACTGCAAACACATCACTGCCATATGAGAATCAGAAAACGGATTGAACTGGAAAACATAAAAGTTTTCAGGAGCGAGACAGCGACAGAAAACCCCGATGGAAGCGGAGGAAACGGTAATAATACGCAGTCTGTTCCTGACTGCGGCATCAAGTTCCGTCTACGGGGAGAGACACTGGATGGATTCGGTCCGCGACAACCCGCCGAAATCACCGATGAAAACGGTGAAAAGCATCCACTTATGGGAGGATGGAATGAAACGGAAATAGCGTTTAACGTCAGCGACAGCGACATACCGAGAGTCTTGGCATGGTTTGACGACAACTATCACGGAGTCACAGAACCGGAAAGCGCATTGCTCAGGAAAAACAGGTCGACAGCTGTTCACGAAGCACTCAAAAGATACCGTAAAGCCTCGGATTCATCGAATCTTTTCACATCTCCTTTCCGTATCGCGTGGAGATACAGATATTCCGACAACACCTGTTCCGGGTTTCACGACTGCGGTGTTCTTTCATGTTTCCGCACTGCACCGCTCCTTCCGGTGATGTCACATCAACTTTCAGGCAAGTATCTTCACACCCGGGTACAGGTGCGCAACGTATCGGCAAGACTGATGTACCGTCTGGACGCAACGCCCTCGTTCACAGCACTCCGCAACAGAATAACAGCAATCGACATATATGCCACAAAACAAGCCGGAATGTATCCTGAGGATGGGGAAGTCGCTGGAATAAGGAGCGTGAGCGTAGACGGCACCCCGCGCCGCTGCTGGTATTACGACAGATATACCGAAGAAGATATCAACACGCAGGTGATGTCAGACAGCGACTTCAGGCTTATAGGTTCTGTACCGGCAGATGAAATCTCCGGATCCGACAATTACGTGACATTACGGATGAGCGCAGGCGCCCTCGCGGACTTCAGCAAGCTTCCTAAGCCTGAAGACAACCTCCCCTCTCCGGCAGGCAAAACCATACACCTGCGCACCGAGCCTCTGCATCTCGATTATCCCGAAGATGAAAAAAGCGTCAGGAGCCTGACGCTAAGAGGTGTTTTCAGACGAGACAAGGTCAAGATGCGGCTGTATGCATCTCAGCATCGTGAGACACGTCATCTGATAGCATCAGCTACAGGACCTTATATTCGCGGATTATTCGGAGCCAGATGGCGATGGTTTGAGGTCGAGATCGAATGTCCGATGCGCGAGGGCGATTTCTTCGAGGCGATAACCTTCGAATTCACCAATCCGACTCACTGACACTTCCAAGGAATCTGACTTCAATCCTTTTTCTTGAAATAGTCGTTATACATCTTGATTCCGAAAATTATCGCAGATGACGTTCCGGTGATAAGATTCGTTATCCACAAAGGCACATTACCGAGCATGAAACCCTGGATCATGAAAAATACCGATCCCAGAAACATCAAAAGGAAAGTAGGCAACGCGATACCGTCGGTATCACGCGTGCGGATGGTGTAAATCGCCTGAGGGAAATAGCCGAACACCATGCATATGGCGGCGGCATAACCTATGATATCAATCAGCATAATAAAACGTTTATAATTAATAAAAATCCGGAGAGAAAAAAGTTTGACAAAATTGTAATTTCGTATATTTTAGACAACGCACTACCCTCAATGACGCCTTAACCGAGAAGTTCGAGCCTGGTGCGTGGGAAAGCGTCGATAAAAGAGCCTGGTGTCGCGTTAAGAATCTCCACACCTTCCGAATCTGCGAAATCCTTAACGGCGAAATAACTTCGGAACGCAATCGAGAAACTCTCGTATATCTGATGAATTCTTATATCTTTATACAGGCTTTCCACCCTCTCCCTCTCCTTTTCGTTGTCTTCGTAGAAATGCGGCTGAACAGTGACCACACGGTTGTTGTCGGTGACCCACAGAGACTTGCTCCAGCTATGGTCCGCCCCGGTAAGCACAATCCTTGAATACCCCTCGCGTATCGCCGTCATCAGCGACGGCACAAGCACATTTCTTGGGCGGGGCATGGCAAGCCCCGCCCGGAACAAGCTCCTCACAAGCCACCCCCATCCGGAAGCGGGAGTAAGATTGAAATATCTCACCTTTATATTTGAAGGAAGGGTCTTGAGCGCCAGGCAACTCCTGTATTTCACCGGCACATAAAGAGACATCCGCCAGTCTGCTTTTGACAGCGCGGACCACATCTCCGCCACATTCCCCGGCGCGTCAGGCTGGAAAAAGACACCATCGGCGAGGAGATGCATTTCCGGTCTGAGACTAAAGAAATCGGCAGACAAAGGAGCAAAATTAACAGAAAGAAGATCATATTTCTCCAACACATCGCCATGACTGTCGATCGCCTCCCTAAGCGAAGGTCCGTTCCCCATAATAATCAGCGTGGAGTCTTTGCGGCTTGCCGACGGCGAAAGTCGCCGCGACATAAGCGCGACCTTAAAAATCGATGCCAAAGAATCGCCCGTTGTCTGAAATATATTCTTTATCTTGTCTGCAGTTTTCATAAAGGATTGCAAAATTGCAAAATAATTGTTATTCCTGCAAGAACAAGGGTGCTATAGATTGTTAAAATACAGAACTCCGCCGGTAAAACACAGAACGTATCCGGCAAAAACGGAACCTCCCGGAAAACAATTTTCCATAGAGGCGCTAAAT
>NZ_CAJMXD010000070.1:0-10061 GCF_905219685.1 Barnesiella sp. CU968 | reverse complement strand
CTTAAAGATACTGCTCTGCGAGGACGATGAAAACCTGGGCATGTTGCTCAGAGAGTTTCTTCAGGCAAAGGGATTTAATGCCGACCTCTGCCCCGATGGCGAAAAAGGTTATAAGACTTTTCTTAAAGGGAAATATGATCTTTGTGTCCTCGATGTCATGATGCCGAAGAAAGACGGTTTTACTTTGGCTCAAGAGATTCGTAACGTCAATGGAGATGTGCCCATCATTTTCCTGACAGCAAAAGCGTTGAAAGAAGATGTGCTTGAAGGTTTCAAGCTGGGTGCAGACGATTATATCACGAAACCCTTCTCTATGGAGGAGCTTGTGTTCCGCATCGGTGCGATTCTCAGACGCGTGAAAGGGAAGCGGGACAAAGACATAACCCTGTACAAAATAGGTAAATACACGTTCGACACCCAGAAACAGGTGCTCATAGCCGATGACAAGACCCAGAAGCTCACAACTAAAGAATCTGAACTTCTGGCACTATTGTGCTCCCACGTGAATGAAATTCTTGAACGCAACTATGCTCTCAAGTCAATCTGGATTGACGATAATTATTTCAACGCCCGAAGCATGGATGTGTATATAACAAAACTCCGCAAACTTCTTAAGGATGATCCATCCATCGAGATAATCAACATACACGGGAAAGGGTATAAACTCATCGCTCCCGAAGCGGAAGGCGAGACCGAGACAAATGCCTGAATAATTCGGCAAAGGCATTGATTTTACAGGTCTGTATCGGTTCATTAACCAGATACAGACCTGTTAAACATTTGTTCACATCTATTGGATTTCCGCAAGATCGGATCAACATCAAAACCGTAGATAAGCGAACGTGATATTACGCTCGGATATGCCCGGTGTTCTGCGCCAGCTATAGAAGAGAGGATTTCCATACGCATCCTTTGTCGACCGCGTGCAGAGAGTGTTATTGTAGATATAGTCCGGGTCAACACCTTTCCTGATCAACCGCAAGGTGTTCGCCCCCTGAAGATCCACACATGGTTTACCCGCTTCTCCGCACGGATATGACACACACTTCGAAAAGCCGTTTTCTATAAAACGTTCCCCAAGATCATTGTCGACTTCATAACAATTCCCGCAGATAGATATACCGAATGTGGCATGAATATTCCGCGGGTCGGAACCCATATCTGCCAGTCTGTCTACAACCACGTCAACAATACCGCCTAAAGTGCCTTTCCAGCCTGCATGTACGGCAGCAACAGCTTTAATGTCCTCGGCATATAGGATGACAGGCACACAATCCGCTGTTCTAACCCCTATCGGAAGTCCCGGAGTTTCCGTTATAATGGCATCTGTATCCTCCAATATCTCATTCCCGTCTGAGACGATAGCCACATTCAGAGAATGAGTCTGCTTCGGCAAAACTATATTACAGGGCAGAATATCATCACTCCTGTCCGCGGGCTGGTCATGGACAACGCAGGTAGTAAAACAACAGATGCCCTCCGAAGAGGGCAACCTGATTATATTCTTATTACTTGACTTATTCAATGAACTGTAATTTTCAATTTATCATAAGCACGCGATGCCTTGGCTCGCGCCTCTTCAAGAGTATCCGCTTTGGCAAGAATCACGCCCATTCTGCGATGTCCTCTTACTTCGGGCTTGCCAAAAATGCGCAGCTGCGTGCCGGGTTCTTCAAGCACTTTCTCAAGATTTTCAAACTCAACACAATCTGAGTTTCCTTCCACTACAACTGCTCTGGATGCCGAAGGACCGTAAAACTCAATCGAAGGGACAGGCAACCCGAGCAACGCACGGGCATGAAGAGCAAATTCCGACAGATCCTGAGAAATCATAGTTACCATTCCGGTGTCATGTGGACGCGGTGACACCTCGCTGAAGATTACATTGTCGCCCTTGACAAACAATTCAACTCCGAATATGCCATATCCGCCCAAAGCGTCCGTAACCTTACGCGCAATATCCTTTGCCGACGCTATCGCCACCTCACTCATTGGCTGTGGTTGCCAGGAATAGCGATAATCACCATTTTCCTGTATATGTCCCACCGGCTCGCAGAAGACAGTTCCTGATACACTTCTTACAGTCAGCAAAGTTATTTCATAGTCAAAATCTACAAAACCTTCCACAATCACTCTGCCAGCTCCGGCTCGTCCGCCCTCCTGAGCTTCTTTCCATGCGGCATCTATATCTTCAGCTTTTCTGACTGTGGACTGGCCATGCCCGGAAGAACTCATCACCGGCTTGACTACGCAAGGAATTCCTATCTCTTCAACAGCTCTGTCAAACTCTTCGCGGCTTGAGGCAAAACGATATGGAGAAGTCGGCAATCCGAGTTCCTCGGCAGCAAGACGCCTGATACCTTCGCGGTTCATTGTAAGCCATGCGGCTCTTGCAGTCGGAGTGACATTGTAGCCCTCTTTTTCGAGTTCAACAAGAACAGGAGTTGCAATAGCCTCTATTTCCGGTATTATATGGTCGGGTTTCTCAAGTTCCACATACTTTCTCAATTCATCGCCATCAAGCATATTGA
Organism: Barnesiella sp. CU968; assembly: GCF_905219685.1. Taxonomy (NCBI): domain Bacteria; kingdom Pseudomonadati; phylum Bacteroidota; class Bacteroidia; order Bacteroidales; family Barnesiellaceae; genus Barnesiella; species Barnesiella sp. CU968. The sequence continues at coordinate 7,530 of NZ_CAJMXD010000070.1, read as the reverse complement.
ACACATGCGAACGATGCGCCACCTGCATAGCAGGTGCATCCGGATACTTATCACATGCCACAACTTCAACGCCAAGGCGCTGCAATTCTACTGCGACCTCTTTACCAAGTTCTCCACTGCCAAGCAGCATCGCTTTGCGACCTCTCGCAGTCTTCACACTACCGATTTTAGCCATGTCTTATAATGTTAGAGTTAGATTCGCCGGCATATTCATGCCTTATAACTTTATGCAAAATTACGAAAAATCGCCAACCCCCGCAAATTAACTTCAATTTTAAGCCAGCATATGAAAACCGAATCGTCTTGACTTATTTCGAAAGTTAAAATAAGTCAAGGCGAGTTCACTTACTTATTATTTTAAAGTGTGGGCATAATTTTGTAATTTTGTAAAAACAGAATTTTATAAATCATGAAAAGTATAGCAAAGGCGATATATTTCACTTACCAATGGCTTATTGCCGGACCGATATTTGTTGCAGTCACATTTCTGACAGCTATTTTCACTGCAATCGGATCTCTGACAGGAAACAAAGATTTCTGGGGCTATTACCCCCCGCATTACTGGGCAAGATTCACTTGCGCCATATTTCTTATGCGGATAAAAGTCTCGGGACGTGAGAACATTGACCCCGCGACTTCTTATGTATTCGTCGCCAACCATCAGGGAGCATATGATATCTGGTCCATATACGGATTTCTCAACCATAACTTCAAATGGCTGATGAAAAAAGAACTTGAAAAAATTTTTATGGTAGGATGGGCATGCAAATGCGCAGGGCATGTTTTTGTCGATGATTCAAGCGTTGCCGGAATTAAAGAGACGATTGCCGAGGCGGAACAGACTCTTAAACACGGGATGTCTCTTGTTATCTTCCCTGAAGGCAGCAGAAGCTGGGACGGAAAAATGATTCCCTTCAAACGCGGGGCATTCATGCTTGCCGGAGAATTCAGGTTGCCTGTAGTGCCGGTGACTATAGACGGAAGCTTCAAGGCGATGCCTCGGTTCACCTATAATATGAGACCTTGCACTATAAAACTGACGATACACAAGCCGATATATCCCGGAGAGAAGGGCTTCAATACAAAGCAACTGATGGCTCAGTGCAGAGAGAATATATCTTCTGCGCTTCCGTCTGAAATACGCGATACGGATATGGCTTAAGCACCTGTTTAAAACATAAGCTCCATGATAACACAAAAAATTGTTTTAAGCATTGCAGGCTCCGACAATACAGGAGGAGCCGGGATACAGGCGGATATAAAGACCTGTTGTGCTTTCGGCATTTATGCCGCAACTGTCATAACAGGAGTGACGGCTCAAAATTCCATAAAAGTATTCGGAGTGGAGTCTGTTTCTATCAGAATGCTTGAACAGCAATTCGATTCGATATTCGAGGTAATGCGTCCTGACGCTGTAAAGACCGGGATGCTCCCGTCTTCCGAGATTATTGAAGTGGTGGCATGCAAACTCCGTGAATACGGTGTCTCAAACATTATTGTTGATCCGGTGATGGTAGCTACAAACGGCGGGGCATTGGTCTCGCCCGGGAAAGACATCGTAGATGCATTCACCGAAAAATTGTTGCCGATAGCAACTGTAATGACACCAAACATTTCCGAAGCTTCAAGATTTTTGAATAGAGACACTTCGGTAATGGATCCGGAAACCGTCTGTCGGCTGTTGAAGGAAAAAACATCGTGCATGTCGATTCTGCTGAAAGGTGGACATTCACCCGGAGATGTTTCAGCCGATTATCTTCTTGATTCCGATAAACTGACATGTTTTGAGTCCCACAGGATAAATACGCCAAACACTCACGGAACCGGTTGCACACTTTCTTCGGCAATAGCCTGCGGTCTTGCAAAAGGAGAGACTCTGACAACTGCCGTCAGTAACGCAAAATCATTCATAGACAAGGCTATCGCTTCCGCTGCGACTCTTCACGTAATGAACGGACCCGGACCTCTTGACTTTTTTGTTTAACACCTTCCGCGAGCGCATGTCCTGGCAGCTGTAAACACACGGAAGCCGTAGATATACGCAATGCGATAATATTTTTAACAAGCTCTTGACATTATGAGAATTACTATAAACAATCAACCTGTAGAACTTTCAGGCGAATACATTACGATTGCCCAATTGATGACAGAAAGAGGCGTAAAACCCGGCGGCACAGCCATTGCGCTCAATAACAGGATTGTAAGACATGAGAACTGGGAGACTACAAAACTCAACGATGGAGATTCAATAACCTTGATATCTGCGGCATTCGGAGGATGACAGACCGATTTCTGAAAATTGCGATTACAAAGCCTGAGATTATTTCGTCTGAGGCTGACATGATAAGTTCGCTCCTTGTGAACGGACTTGATTATGTGCATATCCGTAAACCGGAAGCATCGCTTCGCGATATCAGGAATCTTATTGAAGATATTCCATACCGCTTGCGCAAACGCCTAAGGCTGCATGGTCATTTTGAATTGTTTAACGATTTTAATCTCGGGGGTGCTCATCTTAATTCCCGCTGCCCGGTAGCTCCGCAGGCTGCATGCAGACTTTCGAAATCTTGTCATTCTATTGAAGAACTCAATGGATGCGAGGATTATGAATATGTCACACTGTCGCCGATTTTTGATTCAATATCAAAAGCCGGCTACCATTCTGCATTTGACATCAATGATCTTAAAGACAAAATCTATAGTAAAAACGTTATAGCTTTAGGAGGTGTCACACCAGAAAAATTCGGACAACTTGCAGCTGCCGGTTTCGCCGGAGCGGCAATGCTCGGATGTATATGGGAAGACATCGGCAGTTTTTTGCAAAAAATAAATAAGACAATATGTTGCAATATATAACATCAACTTCCTCCCCGGTACCGGTGACGGAACAAGTGCGACAAGTGCTCGAAGGCGGATGCCGCTGGATTCAAGTACGTATGAAAGATGCTTCAGACGAAGAAATAGCCGGAGTCATTGAAGAAATCAAACCGATGTGTCTTGACAAAGAAGCGTTTCTGATACTTAATGACCGTGTTGAACTTGCAAAGACTCTGGACGTTGGCGGTGTTCATCTCGGCAAGACGGATATGCTTCCGTCTCAGGCAAGACTTATTCTCGGTCCGGCAGCCGTGATAGGCGTGACAGCAAATACAGTCGAAGATGTAGAGGCGGTCAAGGCTCTTGATATTGACTATATCGGCATCGGTCCATATCGGTTCACTGAAACCAAAAAGAATCTCGCCCCGACTCTCGGCATTGAAGGTATCGGTTCAATATGCGGCAATATGCATGAAAGAGAGATAAACATAGCGACTGTCGCAGTGGGAGGGATACTTCCTGAAGACGTTGCTCCGCTTATGGAAAGCGGAGTCAATGGAATCGCTGTCAGTGGTGCAATAGCATTTGCTCCCGATATTAAAGCGGCTACAGAGGAATTTCTGCGGTTGCTGGAACCATATGAAAAGAAATAACAACTATATTAATTTATGCATGATATACTAAAAATCGGAGAGCGTGAATTTACTTCGCGGCTCTTTGTAGGCACAGGCAAATTCGCATCGCCGGATCAGATGCTCGAAGCCATAAAGGCTTCGGAATCCGAAATGATCACCGTTGCAATGAAGCGGGTGAACATGATGAATGAGGCTACAGACGACATGCTGACCCATATCAACCGGGAACATGTGCAGCTGCTTCCCAACACTTCGGGTGTACGTAATGCCGACGAAGCGGTTCTTGCCGCCAAAATGAGCCGAGAGATATTCGGCACATCTTTCATAAAGCTTGAAATACATCCGGACCCCAAGTATCTTATGCCTGATCCAATTGAAACACTCAAGGCAACAGAGGAACTGGCAAAAGACGGTTTTACAGTGCTACCTTATATACAGGCAGACCCCGTATTGTGTAAACTTCTTGAGGAAGCTGGATCTTCGGCTGTCATGCCGTTGGCGGCACCTATCGGCACCAACAAAGGTCTTGTGACAAGAGACCTGCTTGAAATAATAATAGAACAAAGTCGCGTACCGGTGATTGTAGATGCAGGTCTCGGTGCTCCGTCACATGCTGCCGAGGCTATGGAAATGGGTGCTGACGCAGTGCTTGTGAACACGGCAATCGCTGTTGCGGGTGATCCGGTTATGATGGCTGGCGCCTTCAAAGATGCCGTGCGTGCAGGCCGCAACGCTTTCAACGCAGGTCTCGGAGCGGTTTCAACATACGCTCAGGCAACAAGTCCTTTGACTTCCTTTCTTGATTAAGAAAATGTTACTAATCTAATTCAGACAACAATAACATGAAAATAGAAAATATAGACGTTTCGTCATATCCGAATTCAGAAAAAGTTTACGTATCCGGCAAAATGCCGGGAGTACGGGTAGGTATGAGGAAGATACACCAGTATCCTACTGTAAAGATAGAAAACGGCAAAAGAGCTGAATATCCCAACGAGGACATTACCGTTTACGACACATCGGGACCATACACGGATCCATCCGTAAAAATAGATATGAACAAGGGGTTGCCCCGTATACGCGAGAATTGGGTGGAAGAACGTAATGACACTGAAATACTGCCTGATATAACAAGCGATTACGGACGCATGCGCCGTGATGACAAATCACTTGATTCTCTCCGCTTTCCCGTGCAACATAAGCCACGTAAGGCAAAAGACGGCGCAAGAGTGACACAGATGCATTATGCAAGGAAGGGCATTGTGACACCTGAAATGGAATATGTTGCAATAAGAGAGAACCTGGACAACGAGTCGAGGGGAATAAAATCATATATAACCCCGGAATTCGTACGCGATGAAATCGCAGCCGGACGAGCCATCATAGCCGCCAATATAAATCACCCGGAGGCTGAACCGATGATTATCGGTTCTGCATTCAGTGTCAAATTGAATTCAAATATCGGAAACTCCGCTCTCTCTTCCGGCATAGAGGAAGAGATTGAAAAAGCCGTGTGGAGCTGCTATTGGGGCGGAGACACACTGATGGACCTCTCGACAGGCGACAACATACACGAGACCCGCGAGTGGATTATCCGCAACTGCCCAGTACCCATGGGGACTGTACCTATCTATCAGGCACTTGAGAAAGTAAACGGTGATGTAAAGAAACTGACATGGGAGATATACCGCGATACACTTATCGAACAGTGCGAACAGGGAGTTGATTACTTCACCATACATGCAGGCGTGCTCCGAGAACATGCGAAACTCGTGCAAGAACGCCTCACCGGCTGTGTGTCACGTGGTGGTTCGATCATGACTCAATGGTGCGTGCTTCATGATTCCGAAAGCTTCCTTTATACCCATTTCGACGAGATATGCGAGATTCTTAACAAATATGATGTTGCCGTATCTCTTGGAGACGGCATGCGCCCGGGATCCACTCACGATGCCAATGACCGTGCCCAGTTCCTTGAACTTGAAGTTCTCGGAGAATTGACAAAAAAAGCATGGGAACATGATGTTCAGGTGCTTGTTGAAGGACCGGGACACGTACCCATGCATAAGATCAAGGAAAACATGGACAAACAGAAAGAGGCATGCTGCAATGCGCCCTTCTACACTCTCGGTCCTCTTACAACAGACATAGCCCCTGCCTATGACCATATCACATCCGCCATAGGAGCAGCTATAATATCGAATCTCGGAACGGCGATGATCTGCTATGTGACACCTAAAGAACACCTTTCGCTTCCTACGCTCGAAGATGTGCGCGAAGGTGTGATCACATATAAGATTGCCGCTCATGCAGCAGATCTTGCCAAGGGATTTCCGGGAGCAACCGTAAGAGACGATGCCTTGAGCAAAGCCCGCTATGAATTCAGATGGAAAGACCAGTTCAATTTATCGCTCGATCCGGAGAAAGCTAAAAAATATTATCTTGAATCAAGGAGAAACGCTCCCGACGCCGATGATCGCTTCTGCACGATGTGCGGTCCCAATTTCTGCGCTATGCGCATCTCTCAGAATATAGAATCGGAATGCAAGAATTAAAATTCAAATGTGATCCTTCAAAAGACGCTGTGTTCGGTCATGGTTTCGCTGATGAAATAGGCAACTTCGACTGGGACGAGACAATACGCATTGTCGAAAATGCCACAGAGGCTGATGTGCGCAGGGTACTTGCCAAGGCCCGGCGTAATGTGAAACCTCTGACACCGGAAGAATTTGCGATACTTATTTCTCCTACGGCGGATCCGTTTCTTGAAGAAATGGCACAGTTGAGCAGACATTTCACTCTCGAACGCTTCGGGAAAACAATCTCCATGTACATCCCGATGTATGTATCCAATGCCTGCACAAACAAATGCGTATACTGCGGTTTTAATCATGACAACCCGTTCACACGCACCACACTGACTCCTGACCAGGTCGAAAATGAATGCAAAGCAATAAAAAAACTCGGTCCGTTTGAGAATCTGCTCGTTGTATCGGGAGAATATCCCTCGTTATGCGGAGTGGAATATCTTGAAAAAGTCCTGCACCGCTGCCGACCCTATTTCCATAACCTCACAATCGAGGTTCAGCCTATGAAGGCGGCAGACTATTACAGACTGACTGAATCCGGACTCAATGGAGTTGTGTGTTTTCAGGAAACATATCACAGGGAAGCATATAAGAAATACCACCCCAGAGGGATGAAAAGCCACTTTGACTGGCGACTTAACGGCTTCGACCGTATGGGAGAGGCGGGGGTTCATAAAATCGGCATGGGTGTTCTGCTCGGGCTTGAAGACTGGCGCGCCGACACCATAATGATGGCAAGACACCTCAGGTATCTTCAGAAACGCTACTGGCGTTCTCGTTTTTCTGTGAATTTTCCCCGTATGCGCCCTTCGGAGAGCGGATATCAGCCCAAGGTCATCATCAACGACAGGGAACTCGCACGCCTCACATTCGCCTTCCGCATATTCGATCACGATATAGATATCTCGTTCTCCACCAGGGAAGCGCCATACTACCGCGACCATATAATGCGACTCGGAGTAACATCCATGAGCGCAGGCAGTCAGACAGAACCCGGTGGTTACGCCACATCTCCGGAAGCTCTCGAACAGTTTGAAGTCAGCGATGACCGCTCCCCCATGTCTGTAGCAGAAGCAATACGCACAAACGGCTACGAACCCGTCTGGAAAGATTGGGACGCAATCTTCGATTAGTGTCAGGCATACGTATCAGCTCTGATATAACCAAGTGTATTTATTAATATCAAGGCACTACATGAACTGATAAACATTGACTCATATATTTTGTTATATAAGGAGAGGAAGATTCCTCTCCTTATCGTTTTTATGTTAAATATATTAAACAGGATATTTATGAAGTTCACACAACCCCGTCTGCCATATTCGCCGGATGCACTCGCACCCGTAATCTCCGCGAATACAATCGATTTCCATTATGGGAAACATGAAAAGGCGTACATTGACACACTAAACACCCTCATTGAAGGAACTCCGTTCAGTGAAATGTCGCTCGAAGAGATTATATGCAAAAGTGAGGGCAAGCTATTCAAC
>NZ_CAJMXD010000069.1:0-10091 GCF_905219685.1 Barnesiella sp. CU968 | reverse complement strand
ATTTTAGATTTTTTAACAACTTCAAGTTTGTCAAAAATCTCCGTTATTTTTGACCTGTATTCTTTGATTGTCATTCTGCTAGAGTTGAACTGTTCATCTATAGCTTGACATTCGTTTACAATCTTCTTTTGAATTGGTACTGGAGGTATGGGGAGCTGGACAGATGCCATCCTTTCGGTCGAAGCTCGGTAGGTGCGAGAGAATCCATAAGAAAACCCAACTATTTCAAGAACTAGTGCTATGTAATATGGCTCAATTTCGTTGGTCTTTATTTGCAACACTCCACAATGATCGGTAGGAAAAAACTTCTTCCCTTTTTCCATGTATGAGACCATCCAATCTCCGTCAATTCCCCATAAGATGGAATCTTTCGAAAAATCAACATTTAAAAGTTTATTGATTTTCCCAAATGGTTCTTTCACATTGGCACTGTAAACCGGATACATACCATCTTCTGAAACCTCTGAAGATAGAACCCTTCGGCCAATACTCAAAGCGAATTTATCTTTGTCATTTAGGCGTACTAAGGGATATTTGCTTTTAATCTCAGCAGCTATCCTTGCATTTGGATTGATAGTTATATGAAAACTGGGCAAACCAAATTCCATAAGATCAGAGAGCACATAAGTTTTGGTAAAGGTTTCCAACTCTTCTGAAAGCTGTGTTGATGCTCCAGAAAAAGAATTTCTAATTTTACATGCTAAAGTCCCTCTAGCAAACCTGTCTGAAGCATTATACATTTTGCCACCCGGTGTAATAATTTGAATCCCTTCATTTTGACGTCGGTCGCTCCAATTATAACCAAGGAATTCCTTTTGTTTCTTTGTGTCTGAGGGCGCTGTTATTATTGTAGTTATTTGATTCCTGATTAAAGTGAATACTAGAATCTTTTCATACTCTACTCCTATGATGTACTCATAGATTCTAGATAATTCAATTTGCTGTTTTTCTTCCTCACTTATTCTTTTTGGATATGACTGTTTCGTTTGCAAGAAAGCATTCACATACAGTTTGAAATATTCGTTCCGTAATAAATCCTCCTTTGTAAGGGCTTTTGAAATCATCTGTCGATAAGTATTTTCATCGACTTTGATTTTAGCTAAGTATTCTGAGAAAATTTCTGCATCTTCCCAATTTGTTAAACTCTGCCCAGACAGAATAGATTCTGCTACATCTTTAGCTAAAGCGGCCTGTTTAGGAGGTTCATTGAATCTTTGTAAGAACAAGATTACGGTTGGAGTGTCTGTTGCGCCAAAAGTTTTTCCTTCCAAACTTACTATAGAACGGATATAAAAATTCTTCACAATTAAAGAGCGGGCCTCAACATAACTTCCTATAGCTTTAGAAAGAATAGTTGATGGTAGAATTATGGCTGCAAGTCCGTCCGGTTTGAGCAATTGCGTAGCTCGTTCAACAAACAACGTTTCTATTTCCGAACCGTCATTTGAAATTCTATCCAGCATCTCAAAATTATTATTTTTGAGCTTTAAATGCGACTTGAAGGCGGATACAGCATAAGGCGGATTTGCTACAAGAATATCGAAATTTCCATCTACTATTTCTTTCTCTGGGTAATTTTCAAGTCCATCTCCAAAAATAACATTTGCCTCACCAGCGCCATTCATGAATAATGAAATCTTACTCACTCGGGAAAGTCGATAATCTTTTTCAATACCCCAAATATGTTTTTCTACCCATGAATTATCACTATTAGCTCTTACTTCATCTATAGCAGCGACAGCCTCTGTTAAAAAATGTCCTGCACCACAGGAGTAATCAATAACTTTGGGAAGACCATGTTCTGCAATATAGTTTTTGAGAGGAAGCGAATCCCAAATGAATCGTGTAATGGGCATGGGGGTAAAAAATTGACCCTCGTTCTGCTTGAATCCTTTGCTTAGTAATTGCTCAAAAAGATCTCCTAGAAACTGATGCTTTGAACGGTATACAATACGATAACGCTCAAATAGTTGAACAACTTCGACTAAGATTTTTCCGTTTTGAAAGAATAGCTCTTCATTATGGACATCTTTAAATGCGAAGTCATTATTTGAATAGAATTTGAGAATCTTAATTGTATTATTTAGCTCTTTGATGGCTTCTGCCCGTTGAGCACCTGTATATTGCTTAAAAAGCCGTTCTGCATAATCAGCTTCAACATAGAAAATTTTTTCTTTCATAAATTCTTCCATTCCTCGCTTGTGCAGAAGCTGAAGCCGATCTTGCAGACTCTCATAAGTATCGGTTCCAATCTTATATTGAAACTCAACAACATCCTCATCTTCTTTGCTAATCTCATCAACTAGTTTACATATAAATAAAGCAACTAGCCGGTTAAACGCATTTTCTTTATCACTAACATTGTTATGTCTCAATATTTCCTCAAAACGGTTTACAATTTTAGCATCTGGAGTGAAGTCTTTAAGATTTTTCTTTCTGAGAGGTTGAATGCCGATACGATAGGCAGTTGAATCATCTCCGAAAATGAGATCATTATGAATCTCCTGCATATATGTGTTAGTCCAAACATCGTATAAACTCTTCGCATTCCCAGAAATCGAGGGGTTGGAATATACCAGAACGCTATCATCCTTTTTAGCTAATTTCAAAATATTAGCATCGTCGGAGCAGTTAATTAATGGGTTTTCATGAATTATATTCCCATCAGAATAATCTGAAGTATATAATCCTATCCATTTAACAGCCCTTTCTTGTTGCCAATAAGAGAAAATTTGTCCTCCATCTTCCTTTGTTTGCTTTAACGCTTTCTTATACTCCTGGCCAAATGTTTTACATTCCAAAATAAAAAGCATCGAATTCCCATCAACATCATATACGCAGATATCGGCTCGGCCTCCTTTTTGGTCATGCCCTAAAGTCCAGACCTTTTCCAGTTCAATACTTTCTGGTCTATATCCCTTAGTCAACAATCGGTGAACACACTCAAAAACAACAAAATTTTCTGGTTGGTCAAACCCAGTATTCCGTTCTCTTCCTAGAATAGCAGCAGGATACACCAAGTGGTTATTTGTATAGTCCACTTCCATTATACAATCTCCATATTCCGGAAATTCTTTTGTATAACAATCCGATATGGGATTTTGAATAAATCCCAGTTCAACCAGTAATGGACGAAGATTGGTCTTGGTTATCATAATTCTACCTATTGCTGTTGATCAACTCTTTAATATCGACATCTAGTAATTCTGCAATCCTGTTTAAAGTTTGCAAATCGGGTTGGCTCACATTGGTACACCACTTGGAAACAGTAGATGGATTCTTGCCCAGTTCCACTGCAAGCCACCTGCTTGTTCTTTTCTTCTCAACAAGCACTACTTTAAGGCGATTTAAGTCTTCCATAATTCAACTATGATGATTTGAACGCAAAGTTAATGAAAAATTCTGAGATGTCAATCGAATATGCTAAGAAACATATATGACAGCTATATTCGCAAACCTCTGAGTCCATTAAGGAGCTTGGACGAGAAACGCCGCCGAGGTCTGCTTCTCTCGGCGGCGTTGGGTTTAGTGTAGTTTGGGGCCTTGTCTGCGGCGTTTGGCCTTTTGTTCTTCACGATAGCGATGAAGGGCCTCTTCTATGGTAAGTCCGGGATGGCGGCTCAGCCAAAGTTTGAAATCGTCGGGTAACGCACTACCGTCAGTGAACCCTTCTTGCGATTGTGTGGTTCCTGCGGCTGAGACATGGGATAACTGAGTGACATAGCTCTGCGACTGAGATGCGGCTTGTCCGGCAAAATCCGGATTCGATGAATAGACTCCCGGAGTCATGCGCTGCGGGTTGAATTTTATCCACACAGTAGGCATAGCTCCCTGACATCCGTCAACCTGGATAGCTTTACCGGCAACGTAATCATTAATCTGTTGTGTCGAAAACCGCACACCTTTGTATGATGCGATAGGCACAATGGAACCATCTGCATACATCCATTGAGATTGAGGATGTAACGGTTTGTTGTTGGCCAGATGCTTGGAAATATTGCCTAGACTGAATCTCCGGTCAATCTTCGAGGCGGCGAAACGTTTGCCTTTTCGCGTGTACCATAGACCCTGCAATTCGTTGGTGCCACGCTTATATTTGTATTCTATGCCGACACCAGCCGCCTTTAATCTGGCCTCGAATTGCTCGAAAGTATGGACGGATTTATCATTCCATACTGCGTCAATGGCGTTGAAAATCTCATACCGTATCTTTTCCGTACCACGCAGTTTATTGACATTAGTCTGCTTTTTACCCTCGGAAATGTGCAGCCCGTATTCCTTTGTCAAGTCAAGACAGACAGCCTTGTTGCGACTGAAATCATTCTTATCGGAAATGGTTTCGGCATGATTATCTATTCGGCTGAACACGATATGACAGTGTGGATAATTCTTGTCGAGATGGCGGACAATGATGTATGGAGTATCCACGATGCCCATTTCCTTCATATATTTTTGGGCAATCTCTACCATAATCCGGTCATCAACTTTATCCTTGTCGTTGGCATGGAAGTTCAGGGAAATATGCCCGACCGGATTTTTTAAGTCCGGATTCAAGGCGAGATTGTCCTCAAAAGAGGCGATAATTCCATTTCGTCCTTCTATCGTTGATACATCTTTACAGTCTATAAGACGCCATTCATTACAAGGCGTGCCGTCAGGATTATCCTTCTTTCGGCGGGTGACATAATCGATGCAACCACCAAAACTGCCGCCTTTTGTTATCTTGCCCATCATACGCTGTCGGGGGTATTTCGATAGATTTTTATCAGTGAAAGAACAAAATCCTTGCACTGAATTATCTCTCTGTATGTGCGGACAATCTGTTCCTCCGAGGCACCACCTTTTATAATGGCACCGACAAATTTTGCCGTGCGGTTGAGATTTTCGGCGATTCCCTGAAGGTCGCGGATTGCCTTGACATCTCTTGGCGTGAGCCTTTCCACGACTTTGCAATGCAGTGACGACTGCCGGATATATTCCGAGCGGTTGAGCCCTGCCGTGAGAGCTTTGTCCATCATTACCTGATACTGGTCGATGTCGAATTTCACCGGCACCATGATGGACTTTCGTTCATCAGCCGGGAGTTTGGGACGTCCTTTAGAGGGACGTAAATTGGATTTCTTCATTGGAAATTCTGTTTGAGGTTTGTGACCATCGGGAGCGGAGGGGAGCGAGTCGTTTGAGGATTACTTGTAATACGAAAACATAAACTCGCTCCCTCCAATTCCGAACCCCTACGATAGTTTCGAGGTGCACGAAACTACAAGGACTATTTAGCGGTCAAAATGTAGTTGCAATCACTCGCTCAGAGTTTGCGCCAGATTTCTATGTCCTCGGCATACTGTTTCAGATGCTCTGCAAGGATGGCGTTGGCGTAACTGCTGACTGTGGTGCCACGGTCACCGAGGATTCTGGAAACGCGCTCAAGCTGGACCCACAGGTCGCCCTCGATGTTCAGGGCATGGCGGTTCACCAACTTTGCAGGAGCAAGGAATGTAGCCTTGAACTCGGCGAAATCTGATTTGCGTTGTTGCCTGCCGATACGCTGTTGCTTCGGTGGCTCGGTGGCTTCTGTCGTGGTGGTAGCCTCGGTTGCTGTCTGTTCGTTGTCAAACAGATTGTCAGCGTTGGCAGGAGTAGTGCTGTTAACAGTGTTATCGCTGTTAACAGTATTAGTTGCGTTTACAGCATTAGTGGAGTTGATAGAGTTGTCTGATTTCATAATAAAATCGGGATTAAGGGTTGATACTTTGGATTTGGTTGCATCTGCCAACTCGGTTGACTTCGGTGCGGTGGATTTATTTGTTTTCATTGGGAAGTGTGTTTTTTGTGAAACTTTGGTTGACAAGANGATTATTCAAGTCGTTGAACTCAGAGTATAGAGTGGAGCGGTCAATTACGGTTGAACCATATATGGCTGTCAACTCGGTGAGTGCTGTTCGTCCGGCAGTGTCGTTGTCAAGATAGCAGTTGATTGTTATGTAATCTTTGAGATAAGACATAACCTTGTTGACATTGACAACCGAGTTGAGTATGATTGCGTCGGCTCCGCTGATTATGCCGAGCGTGAGCGCAGAGAGATAATCAATGAATCCCTCGAACACGGCACACTCTGTTGACGGGCCATCTCTCGCCCACGGAAGATATGAGATGTCCTTACGGCCCCGGCAACCTTTGAAATATCTGTTGCGCAGTTCCCAGCCACCGTTGACATTCTCGAATGCCACGGCAAAATAAAATCTGCCGTTGGCACTGTAATGTACCTCCTTGCATTTCGCCTTGGCGATGTGTGCCGGAATGCCACGTTCTTGGAGGTATGCGACAAGTGCGCGGTGTTCCAGTGGCACGACCTCTAACTGTTCCATGCTCGGTGCGGATTGTCGCTGAAATGAAGTGGAAGAGACTGTCTGCACCGATGGCACCGGGCAACTGTCGGCGATGCAACGCATGAGATAGCGCAGGTCGTTTGACCTATACATCTCGACTGCAAGGTCGATGATATTGCCACCTCTGCCAAGTCCGAAATCATACCAGCAGTTGAGCGTGGTTTCCACCTTAAACGACGGCGTATGTTCCTGTCGCAACGGTGACTTATACCATAGCTTCGTTCCTTTTCTCGCCGTCGGTTCATGTCCGAGTTGAGACAAGAAGTCGGCTAAAGGGATTGATTTAATCTCTTTTATCATGGGTTCTAAAATGTTTGGGTGAGCTGGTTCTTGGTTCAGTTCCTATTTATATATGCCCTTTGCTAAACCAAACCAAAATTGTGGTTTTCAATAGTAGAAATCCGGATTGTAGATATACTCGCGGTTCTCGTAGCGAATCATTCCTTTGTTGTCAAGAAAGGTCTTCAACCCCTTGACCTTATTGTTGGAATAGGAATGACCGCAGGCGGCATATCCGGATTTCAATGCCGCCTCGAAGTTGCGGCAACCTTTTATCGGGCCGTTGGCGAAAACTAATGCCAACGCCTCGCGGTGCTGTTCCTCGGTCAGCTCCTTGTAGGGATAAGGGTCTTTGGCTTTCTTTCCCGGCTCGGTAAACACATATCCGCTTGCTATCTCCGGCAGTCCGTAGTCATTAACGCGGAAGGCAAACGGATCGAACTCGGCGGCGCGTATCATGGCGGCACATACCTCCGACACGGTATCATCGGTTTTACTACGGCTCACCTGAAGTACGGTTTCAGCCTTGTTGTTCAGTTCAGTACCTACATGACCACGGGCATTGTCATCACTCTTGTTGAGATGCAGGACGGTGTGGATATGTATCTGGAACTTGTCGGTCCACTCCATCAGCTTACCAATGAGGTCGGTGGATTCCTTGGCGCAGTTGATGTCATACATCAGGTCGCGCACACCGTCGATAATCACCAGCCCGACGCCGGGAGTATTGATTATTGCCTGTTCTATGACTTCAAGGCGCAATGAGGGTGTAAGCTGACGCAGGGCAGCAAATTTCAGATTCTCCGGATGGATGTCGGTCGGCAGTTTCGCAAGTCGCAGGGCGCGCTCCATGACCTTTTGGCAATGGTATGGACTTTGCTCGGTGTCGAAATAGAGGATTGTGCGCTTGTCGTCGGGGAACTCTGCGGTGTACCCTAAGACTTTTCCATTGACGAGCGCTGCCCCGACGATGGCAGCGACATTGAAGGTCTTTTTACTCTTTGCCTTACCAGTCGATGCCGAGAAGTTGCCAAGAGTGCCGATGACACTGCCGTTGGCATACAGCACCTCCGGCGCAGTCTGAATCTCATCGGTGATTCTCAACTGCTTTTCCTCCCAGAGTCGGAGGATGTCTTGCTTTACTTCGCTCACTTTTCACCTCCTTCCTTATAAGCCTGCATAAGGTCTAATGCTTTCTGGGCATCTATGACTATTTTTCTGCCAGATTGAGTAATGGCATCTTTGATTACGCCACTGTTCTTGATGCGGTGTGCGGTAGCCTTGCTGCATTGGAGAAGCTCGCAGAGGCCCTTGATTCCGTAAACGAGCCATCGCTTTGCAGTAATGGCAACATTTTCGTCAGAGGTAACGCTTTCGGCAGCGGTCGTGGTCTTGACAAAATGAGAGTCAAGTAATTCTAAAAATTGTTCTCCGGTGTACTGCCAGAGAGGAAGTTTGAGTAACTGGTCTTTTGTCATTCGCAGTGTGGGTTTGAGTTATACTTCCGCCCTCTGAGAGAGCGTATCCGAGTATCTCCCGGACACTGCAAAATTACAACTGGTTATGAGTGGTCTGTATGTGGATTACTATTCTCCACTTACTAAAACTACCCATCAGAGTATCAGGCTCTAACGGGTAGTATCATAAGTTCTTTAAAGTGGAAATTTGAGTGGTGAAAGTGGTGCGCGAGTGGTATCTTTAAGTCGCACAAACTCTCATGCTCGTTTTTTATGGTTTTTGAGGATTCTGTCAATCTCATCAGCATACTCCCTGCTCGACACACTGGCATCATCGCCGCGTGGATGACAATACTTCTTTTCATAGTAGCTCCACTGAATATCAAGATGAGCGAGAATATCCTCGCGCCACGCTGCTTTGTGCTTGGCCGGAACAATCTCGTATAATTTCGATATGAGATAGCACGCCTTGATTTTCTGTTTTGGTCGTATCTTTATAGGTTCATGCTTACCATGAAGATTGAGCGATGAATGGAACTGAGTCTCGGTGCTATCGAAAACATCAGAGCAGATTTCATATAATTCCGACACAAGAATCAATGGGAACAATTCTTCTTCCCATTGGCGGCATGATTTCGTATTGGTCTGAGTTTGTTTTACAGGTTGTTCAGGCGCGGGATAACTGCCATTGTGAACCTGCATCTTTTGTATAAAGGTTTCTCTGCATTTCGGATGTAACTGAATTTCACATGGCGGAAAGTATCTTTCCACCGTGATAAAAATTTTGCGACAGACATTTCGCAAGTCATGGTACACATCGAATGAAGGTTTCAACAGAAATTCATCATATTCAACGCTTTCCTGCAATTTCTTAAGAAATTCCCGTTTCTTTTCAAGCCATCCTTCACGGGTTTCGGCCATATGGAATTGTTCGATTTCCTGTTTGTATTTATCTATCGTCCAATCGTCAGGCACCGGGATTTTATGGCAAGCCTTTAGCGCGTATTCATAATGAGCGGCAATCATATAGAACATCTCCACTTCTTTAAGGAAGTGGTTGCTTTCGTAGCCGTCTATCATATCTGCCTTGGATTTATTTTTACGTTCTTTGTCCAATTTATAGAATACATTCTGGAATGTATCTATTCTTGTCGCAATCTCAGCACAGTAATTTCTGGTCTGGTTAGCTTGCACCTTTCCGATTTCTCCGGAGGCGTGGGATTCGATGATAGCGTTTTCGATGTCGATAGAGCAAAGGTTACTGGTGGTTTCGGCAATTCGCTTGTATAAAATTGTATCCTGTTTGGCTACCAGCGGAACTTTCGTAAGCTGCCTCAGGTCTTCCAATATTGGCACAACATCTCGTAATGTCGTAGGGGTTGGCATTTGCGGGTGGTGTTTAACGGGTTGATGAATGTGAGTACCAATAAATCTTAACAATACCTATTGGAATGTTATGAAATTTTAGCACTCAGTATCTCAAACAACAAGCGACCCAAAAGTGTTCGCCCGCAAGATTCAATGTTTAAGGATATCCCATCTGCCCGCTCTGGTACTGCCTTGGCGCAAGATTACGCCTTCCTTTTGCAAAACGTCTAAGTCGCGACGTATGGTAATTTTTGCCACATCTTCCTTAGCAGCTAACTCAGACAATGTAATTGTGGGATTCTCAGATATGTATCCAATGATGCGCAACTGTCTCTCAGATAATTTTATGTGCTCATTTATGTGCTCATTTATGTGCTCATTCGGTGAACCATAAGGATTTTCGGCATTGACTATCTTCAGTTCGAGTTTAACTTGCATCAGCTCAGGTTGCTCAATGAGCTGAGGTTTCAGCCAGTGCTTTTCCTGCCATGCGTTGAGAATGAGAGGGAAACCGGAACCAAGATTCTCTCCATAGCCTATCATACGGAGCATGTGCTGCATCCGCTGGTTACGTGCTTNGGACTCTCCTCCGGCATATATC